>NZ_JALJRO010000019.1:0-112777 GCF_024519635.1 Pseudomonas sp. Pse1 | reverse complement strand
TTTACCAAGGAGTTTTCCGTTTCGACTGCGCCGGAAGTGGGGCGAATTATAGACACTTAGAATTCGCCGTCAACCCCCAATTTAAGCTTTACGCGGATTTGAGCGTAATACGTGCAAATGCCTTCTTGCCCGCCTGGCAAACATGGGTCGCACCAAGTACGTATATAAAGGTGCGATCAACCACCTCACCATCAACACGCACACCACCCGACCCCAACAAGTCGCGAGCGACTGCCGAGTTCTTCACCAATCCAGCCTGATTCAGGACGGCAGCAATCGGCATATCCTCTGTAGCAGTCAGCTCGATCTCCGGCAGGTCATCCGGCAGCTCACCATCCTTCATGCGATTGCCGGCAGCACGGTGAGCATTGGCCGCAGCCTCTTCACCATGGAAACGCGCCACAATCTCTTCCGCCAGCTTGATCTTGACGTCACGCGGATTGGCCCCGGCCTCGACATCCGCACGCAACGCGTTGATCTCTTTCATGGAGCGGAAGCTGAGCAATTCGAAGTAACGCCACATCAGCGCATCCGGAATCGATACCAGCTTGCCGTACATGACACCCGGTGCCTCTTGGATGCCAACGTAGTTGCCCAGGGACTTGGACATCTTCTTCACGCCATCCAGACCCTCGAGCAGCGGCATGGTAAGGATGCACTGAGCCTCCTGGCCGTAACTGCGCTGCAGCTCACGCCCCATCAGCAGATTGAACTTCTGATCTGTGCCGCCCAACTCTACATCTGCACGCAAGGCTACCGAGTCGTAGCCCTGGACCAGCGGATAGAGGAACTCATGAATGGCGATTGGCTGATTGGTCGAGTAGCGCTTGTCGAAGTCGTCGCGCTCAAGCATGCGAGCCACGGTGTACTGGGAAGTCAGACGAATGAAATCCGCCGGCCCCATCTGGTCCATCCAGGTGGAATTGAATGCGACCTCGGTCTTGGCCGGATCGAGGATCTTGAACACTTGAGTCTTGTAGGTCTCGGCGTTTTCCAACACCTGCTCGCGGGTCAACGGCGGGCGAGTGGCACTCTTGCCGCTCGGATCACCGATCATCCCGGTGAAATCGCCAATCAGGAAAATCACCTGATGGCCCAACTCCTGGAACTGACGCAGCTTGTTAATAAGCACCGTGTGCCCAAGGTGCAGATCGGGTGCCGTCGGATCGAAGCCAGCCTTGATACGCAGCGGCTGGCCACGCTTGAGCTTTTCGACAAGCTCGGACTCGACCAACAGTTCTTCCGCACCACGTTTAATCAGCGCTAGCTGCTCTTCAACCGACTTCATAACAGACCCGCAAGGCTCAGATTCAAAGGGGACCAACCATACAAGATCGCGCACCAAATACAAGTTTTGCCCGGCGCACGGACGGCATTCCGCGAACAGAGCACTCGCGGCTTGCTTAAGAGATGATTTGGTTATATTTTATACAGTTATTTCATCTTCATCATGTCATTCATCTTTTCCATTTCATCTTTTCCAAAGTCAAATTACCTATGACCACTGAACCGTCTAAAGCGCCACCGCTTTATCCGAAGACCCACCTGCTGGCCGCAAGTGGCATCGCCGCCCTGCTCAGCCTCGCGCTTCTGGTGTTTCCATCCAGTGACGTCGAAGCCAAAAAGACCACGCTGAGCCTGGAGCTGGAAAGTCCTGCCGAACAACTGACACAAGACCAAGACGCTGCCGACGCCGTTCAAGCCACAAATGAGCCGGTAGAGTCTCCCTTCGCGCAAATCGAAAACAGTGCCGACGACGTCCAGCAAACTGCGCAAGCAGCGCCTGCTCCAGTCGCTGAAGAGAAAAAGGCCGCGAGCCATAGGGAAGTCATCGTTGCAAAGGGCGACACGCTGTCGACCCTGTTCGAGAAAGTCGGCCTGCCCTCCTCGGCAGTCAGCGAAATTCTCGCCAGCGACAAGCAAGCCAAGCAGTTCACCCAACTCAAACGCGGCCAGAAGCTCGAGTTTGAACTTGGCCCAGACGGCCAGTTGAACACCCTGCACAGCAAGATCAGCGACTTGGACAGCATCAGCCTGAGCAAGAACGCCAAGGGTTATGCTTTCACCCGCACAACCGCCAAGCCAACCGTACGCACGGCCTATGTACATGGGGTTATCAACAGCTCGCTCTCGCAGTCCGCGGCGCGTGCCGGCCTTTCCCACAGCCTCACGATGGACATGGCCAGCGTGTTTGGTTACGACGTCGACTTCGCCCAGGATATTCGCCAGGGCGATGAGTTCGACGTGATCTACGAGCAGAAAGTGGTCAATGGCAAGGCGGTTGGCAACGGCCCGATCCTCTCGGCGCGCTTTACCAACCGCGGCAAAACCTACACCGCCGTGCGGTACACCAACAAGCAAGGCAACAGCAGCTACTACACCGCAGATGGCAACAGCATGCGCAAGGCGTTCATCCGCACGCCGGTGGACTTCGCCCGTATCAGCTCGCGCTTCTCAATGGGGCGCAAGCATCCAATTCTGAACAAGATTCGCGCCCACAAAGGTGTTGACTACGCTGCGCCACGTGGCACACCGATCAAGGCGGCTGGCGACGGCAAAGTACTGCTGGCCGGCCGGCGTGGCGGCTATGGCAATACCGTTATCATCCAGCACGGCAACGCCTACCGCACGCTGTACGGGCATATGCAAGGCTTCGCCAAGGGCGTGAAAACCGGTGGCAGCGTCAAGCAGGGCCAGGTGATTGGCTACATCGGCACCACTGGTCTGTCGACCGGCCCGCACTTGCACTATGAGTTCCAGGTCAATGGCGTACACGTCGATCCGCTGGGCCAGAAGCTGCCGATGGCCGATCCGATTGCCAAGGGCGAGCGAGCACGCTTCCTGCAGCAGAGCCAGCCGCTGATGGCGCGCATGGATCAAGAGAAGGCCACGATGCTGGCTTCGAGCAAGCGCTAAGCCATGGCACTGTATCTAGGACTGATGTCCGGAACCAGTCTGGATGGGCTGGACATCGCTCTGATCGAATACACGACGGCAATCAGGCTGGTGGCAACACACTACATTCCCATGCCTGACGCCTTACGGTCGGAGTTGCTGGGTCTGTGCGCAAGCGGACCGGACGAGATCGCCCGCTCCGCGATTGCCCAGCAAAACTGGGTGACCCTAGCGGCGCAAGGCATCAATACCTTGCTTACAGCACAGCAACTCAAACCCGCTGACATCCGAGCGATCGGTAGTCACGGCCAGACCATTCGCCACGAACCTGCACGCGGCTTCACGGTTCAGATCGGCAATCCCGCCCTGCTCACGGAGCTCACTGGCATTACAGTTGTCAGCGACTTCCGCAGCCGCGACGTTGCTGCGGGTGGACAGGGTGCGCCACTGGTTCCGGCCTTTCACGAAGCCTTGTTTGGCGAGCGCACTGGTAATCGTGCGGTGTTGAACGTCGGTGGCTTCAGCAACCTCAGCCTGATCGAGACAGGCAAACCGGTCGCGGGATTTGATTGCGGCCCGGGCAACGTTCTGCTGGATGCATGGGTTCATCAACAACGTGGCGAAACCTTCGACCGCGGCGGCCAATGGGCGGCCAGCGGCAAGCTCGAACCGGTCTTGCTGAAGAGCTTGCTCAGTGACCCGTTCTTCAAGGCCTCAGGCCCGAAAAGCACTGGCCGTGAAGTCTTCAATCTGCAATGGCTCACCCAGCACCTCGCACATTTGCCGGCCTTCGCCGAACAAAACGTGCAAGCCACGCTGCTTGAACTGACCGCCCTGACCATCGTCGACTCACTGCAAGCCGCCCAGCGCAAGACCGAGGAACTGTTGGTCTGCGGTGGGGGCGCGCACAACGCAGCGTTGATGGCCCGTCTCTCTACCCTGCTACCCGACACAACCGTAACCAGTACCGCCACTTATGGGGTTGACCCAGATTGGGTCGAAGCCATGGCCTTTGCCTGGCTGGCACACTGTTGCCTTGAAGGCATCCCGGCCAATCGCCCCAGTGTCACCGGCGCTCGCGGCTTGCGGGTACTGGGCGCCATCTATCCCGCCTGACGCCAGACAGCAAAACGCCGCAAGGCTCTGAAGCCATGCGGCGTTGAGTACAACTACGAGTGCGCGCGACGATCAGATCGAGAACGAAGAGCCACAACCGCAAGTAGTGGTCGCATTAGGGTTCTTGATCACGAATCGCGAACCTTCCAGACCTTCCTGATAGTCCACCTCGGCACCAGCCAGATACTGGTAGCTCATCGGATCGACAACCAGGCTGACACCCTCGCGCTCGACGATGGTGTCGTCATCGGCCACTTCCTCATCGAAAGTGAAGCCGTACTGAAATCCTGAACAACCGCCGCCCGTAACGAATACGCGCAGCTTCAAGCGATCATTACCCTCTTCATCGACCAGGCTCTTCACCTTGTGCGCGGCACCGTGAGTGAATTGCAAAGCCGTGGGGGTGAAGGATTCGACGCTCATGCTGACTATCTCCCGGCGTTATGCCGCCATACTGCGTGATGACGCGCATTATCCGCTTCTCCCAGAAAAGCGGTCAACTATTGTTATGGTATAGCAATCAACATAATCATGCTGACAGACAGCAAAAAGGCCCGTTCAAGGGCCTTTTTGCTGTGAGCCACGTGGTTTAAGGCAACATACCCGCATGGGACAGACCCAAGCGCTCATCCAGGCCAAACATGATATTCAGGTTCTGTACGGCCTGACCCGACGCCCCCTTGACCAGGTTGTCGATCACCGACAAAACCACCACCAGATCGCCGTCCTGAGGACGGTGAACCGCAATACGGCAGACGTTGGCGCCGCGAACACTCCGAGTCTCCGGATGGCTGCCAGCCGGCATGACGTCGACAAACGGCTCATTGGCATAGCGTTTCTCGAACAACGCCTGCAAATCAACAGAGCGATCAACGACTGTCGCGTACAGCGTCGAGTGAATGCCACGAATCATCGGAGTCAGGTGCGGAACAAACGTCAGGCCAACTTCTTTACCGGCAGCGCGACGCAGCCCCTGGCGGATCTCCGGCAAGTGGCGATGACCTTTGACTGCATAGGCCTTCATGCTTTCTGACGTTTCGGAATACAGCGAACCTACGGCGGCGCCACGGCCAGCCCCGCTGACGCCGGACTTGCAGTCAGCGATCAGGCGCGAGGTGTCAGCCAGCCCGGCTTCGAGCAGCGGCAAGAAGCCCAGCTGGGTAGCAGTCGGATAGCAGCCCGGCACAGCAATCAGGCGTGCTTGCTTGATCTGTTCGCGATTGACTTCCGGCAAGCCATAAACCGCTTCCTCCAACAACTGCGGGGCACCGTGAGGCTGGTTGTACCACTTGGCCCACTCATCCGCGTCCTGCAAACGGAAGTCTGCCGACAGGT
Organism: Pseudomonas sp. Pse1; assembly: GCF_024519635.1. NCBI lineage: Bacteria > Pseudomonadati > Pseudomonadota > Gammaproteobacteria > Pseudomonadales > Pseudomonadaceae > Pseudomonas > Pseudomonas sp. Pse1. Next base: position 107,431 of record NZ_JALJRO010000019.1, on the reverse strand, counting down.
CGATGACCTTGGTCCCGGCCGCGAGCAACTCGCCCGCCAGGGCATGGGCAACGCCATGGGGGGTGGCAAAGAATACGACGTCACAGGCACCGAGCGTCTTGATGTCCGGAACGCTGAACGCCAGACCGTCGTAGTGGCCACGCAGGTTGGGGTACATATCGGCAACGGCCATACCGGCCTCGGATCGGGAAGTGATCACCACCACTTCCGCTTGCGGATGCTGAGCCAACAAACGCAGCAATTCGACACCGGTGTAACCCGTGCCGCCGACGATACCGACCTTGACCATAAACCTGCCCTCAACGAACCCACTGGAAAGCCGTCGATAATAGGGCCCACCCAGCCCTGCGACAACCAGCAAGGTGACGTACGGAGGCTCAAGCCTCTACTATTCGGGCTACCGTGAACCTGGGAATAACCAAAAATGCTCTATCTGTGGCTCAAAGCCTTTCATATCGTCAGCATCGTCTGCTGGTTTGCCGGCCTGTTTTACTTACCGCGTCTGTTCGTTTATCACGCTCAAAGCGAGGACAACACCAGCAAAGAGCGCTTCAGCCTGATGGAGCGCAAGTTGTATCGCGGCATCATGGGTCCTTCGATGATCGCAACGCTGATCTTTGGTGGCTGGCTGATCAGTCTCAATCCGAGCGCGTACTTCACTCAGGGTGGCTGGATGCACGCCAAGCTGGCATTGGTGGTACTGCTGATCGGTTATCACCACATGTGCGGCGCGCAAGTGAAGCGCTTTGCCCGTGGCGAAAACACCCGCAGCCATGTCTTTTACCGCTGGTTCAATGAAGTCCCGGTTCTGATGTTGCTGGCTATCGTAATTTTGGTTGTCGTACGGCCGTTCTAATCTTACTGACTGAACTGACTCGGGGGTATTTCCAATGTCGCTGCCCGCTTTGCTCGAACAACGCCTGCGCCTGCCCGTAGTGGCGGCGCCGATGTTCCTGATTTCCAATCCACAATTGGTGCTCGCCTGTTGCCGCAATGGCGTGGTCGGTAGTTTTCCGGCGCTGAATCAGCGCGAGAGCAGCGGCTTCAAAGCCTGGCTGGAAGAAATCGAGGAAGGGCTGGCGCTACTGGAAAACCCGGCACCCTATGCGGTGAACCTGATCGTGCATCAAAGTAATCCACGGCTGGAGGCGGACCTGGCAATCTGCGTCGAGCACAAGGTGCCTATCGTGATTACCAGCCTGGGGGCTGTCAAAGAACTGGTGGACGCCGTTCATGGCTATGGCGGCCTGGTGTTCCACGACGTGACGACGCGTCGCCATGCCGAAAAAGCCGCCGAAGCCGGTGTCGATGGACTGATCGCCGTCGCGGCGGGCGCCGGTGGACATGCTGGCACCTGGAGCCCCTTCTCGTTGATTGCCGAGATCCGCCAGTTCTTCGACAAAACCCTGTTGCTTGCCGGCTGTCTGAATCACGGCCATGAAATTCTCGCCGCACAATTGCTGGGCGCCGACCTGGCCTACTTTGGTACGCGCTTTATCGGCACCACCGAAAGTCACGCGCCTGACGCTTACAAAGAAATGCTGCTGACATCGCGAGCCGCCGACATTGTGCATACTCCGGCGGTCTCCGGGGTACCCGCCAGTTTCATGCGCCAAAGCCTGCTCAATGCCGGCTTCGATATCGAAGCGCTGCAAGGCAAAGGTGAGATCAACTTTGGCGCCAAGCTCAAGCCAGTGAGCGATGAAGCCAAAGCCTGGAAAACCGTATGGTCGGCCGGACAAGGCGTCGGCGAGATCAACGACTTGCCGAGCGTGGATGAGCTGATCGCCCGGCTGGACGCCGAATACCGCAATGCACAGCAAATTGCCGCTCAGTTGCCAAAACGCTGGCCACGCTGATCCCCCCTCGGGCCAGGCGAGCGAGCTGGTCCGGATTGGGCTTACTGCCCACCTATTCGCGACAAGGATGTACAACTATGAGCGACGCCCGCTTCAAGATCGTCTTCGATGGAGCCCTGCAAAACGGAGTCGACATCACCACCGCCAAACTCAACTTGGCGCAGCTGTTCAAAAGCGATGTTGCAGCCATTGAACGACTCTTCAGCGGTAAACCCGTCGCCCTGAAACGCGATCTTACCCACGCAGATGCGCAAACCTATCTCAATGCTCTGATGAAAACCGGCATTGAAGCGCGGATCGAAGCCGAGCCCTCGATCGAGCTCGACTTGAGTGAAGTTGTCGCCACCTGCACCACACCGACACCACCGACAAGCACTGAGAACCCATCACCCTACGCCCCTCCCCGATCGCTTGTGGGTGAAGTGAGCAGCGAATACTCCGAGCTCAAAGTACTCAGCGTTCAGGGACGAATCGGTCGCTTGCGCTACCTGGCCTGGTCACTTGCCGCACTTCTGGTCGTAGGTGGCGTCGCCGGCATCCTGGGATTGACTCTGCTGGCTGGCGATCAAATGGTGCTGGGCGCAATTGTTTGTGTCGCCGGGGTGCTGGCTTACTTCTACTTGAATATCACCATCAGTGTGCAGCGTTTGCACGACCTGGGCTGGTCGGGCTGGCTGTGGTTCCTGAATCTGGTGCCGGTGCTCGGCAGCCTGTTTCCTATCGCCCTGGCAGTGATTCCCGGGAATGCCGCGAGCAATCGCTACGGCGCGCCCCCACCCGCCAACAGCACCGCGGTCAAAGTGCTCTGCGCGCTGTGGCTGGTAGTGATCGCGCTGATGTTTGTCGGCGGGCTGGCTGGAGGCCTCTCCACGCTCACCGAAGAATATGAAAGTGCTGTGGGTAGCCGTTACGAAACCAGTGAAACAACTGACAGTGTTGAAACAGATGACGCGGCGCAACCGGCTCAGCCCCCTGTAGACTATGAGAAAGAATAAACGCGCTCGATTCCTGTGACCTCTCTGTCTACAGGTCCCGAGCCGTTGCGATGGAGAACCGCATGACCCGTTACGCTCTGATCACTGGTGCTTCAAGCGGCATCGGCCTGGCCATGGCCGAAGCACTGGCACGCCGAGGCCGCTGCCTGATACTGGTGGCTCGCCAACGTGATCAGCTGGAAAGCATCGCCATCGAACTCACCCAACGCTTTGGCGTCGAGGTGTTGTTTCGAGCCTGCGACCTGGGCGAGCCATTGCGCCTGTCCGGATTTCTCCTCGAACTGGAAGAAGGCGAGCGGCAGATCGACCTACTGGTCAATTGCGCGGGAATGGGCACTTGCGGCCCCTTTCTGGCGCAGGACTGGATGACTGAGCAAGACCTGATTGAGGTCAATGTCCTCGCTCTCACCCGACTGTGTCACGCGATTGGCAACAGCATGGCCCTACAGGGCGGCGGACAGATTCTCAATGTGGCCTCCGTGGCAGCCTTCCACCCCGGCCCCTGGATGAGCACTTACCATGCCAGCAAGGCGTACGTGCTGCACTTCTCGGAAGGCCTGCGGGTTGAGCTGAAAAAGTGCGCAGTCAAGGTTTCGGTGCTGTGTCCTGGGCCGACCCGGACCGCATTCTTTCGCACCGCCCAGCTCGACGAAAGCAAACTGAACGCCAGCAATCGGTTGATGAGCTCCGAGGAAGTCGCGCTGTACACCGTACGAGCCCTGGAAAAAAATCGCGCCATCATCATCCCTGGACGGCGCAATCGCTGGCGTGCATTCCTGCCGCGCCTTGGCTCGCGCTGGCTGACACGCACCCTCGCCGGCATGTTCAACAAAGCTTATTGCCCGCGTTGAGTGTGGCCAAAGCAAAAGGTTAGGCGCAGGGGTATCCCCTTCAGTACACTCAGTGCGGCCCATCAACATGGAGAAATCGCTGTGGATACTCTGTTCACCAAGATCATCAACAGAGAAATACCTGCCAAGATCATTTACGAGGATGACCAGGTTCTGGCCTTCCACGATATCGCCCCCCAGGCACCCGTGCATTTTCTGGTGATTCCGAAAAAGCCGGTCCGCACCCTCAACGACCTGACCGAAGATGACAAAGCCCTGGCCGGGCATATTCTGTTCACCGCCCAACGCCTGGCCCTGGAGCTTGGTTGCGAAGAGGGCTTTCGGGTGGTGATGAACTGCAACGAGTTGGGTGGACAGACCGTCTACCACATTCACATGCACGTTCTGGGTCAGCGCCAAATGAATTGGCCGCCGGGCTGATTCACGCCGACGCGGATGCGGGTGGCAAAGGAATCTGCTCCTTCGCCTCCTCCTACTCTGCCGACGTGTGCAATGACCCAGCGCAAACCTTCCCCGGCCGATTGCGGTAAACTGGTCGCCGAGATTCTCCCGGAGGTCAGCATGACAACCCAACGTCACTATTCGCCCATTGATCGCCTGTTGCTACAGGCTGATACCGCAATGCGCACGTTGCTGCCGTTCAGTGGCCAGCCTCACCGCCCGTCGCCGGCCATCCTGCAGCCCGAGACGAAACTGAGCGATGAGGACACTCGTCACGTCGCCGGCCTGATGCGGATCAACCATACCGGTGAAGTCTGCGCCCAGGCGCTGTACCAGGGCCAGGCGCTGACTGCCAAGCTGCCGCAAGTGCGAGCAGCAATGGAACATGCGGCGGAAGAAGAGATTGATCACCTGGTCTGGTGCGAACAGCGCATCAAGCAACTGGGCAGTCACACCAGCATTCTCAATCCGTTGTTCTACGGCATGTCGTTCGGCATCGGCGCGGTGGCCGGATTGATCAGCGACAAGGTCAGCCTGGGCTTCGTTGCCGCAACCGAGGATCAGGTGTGCAAACACTTGAACGAACATCTGGTGCAACTGCCCGCGGAAGACGAAAAGTCCCGGGCGATTCTCGAGCAAATGCGCATCGACGAAGAACAGCACGCTGAAAGTGCGCTGGATGCCGGTGGCTTCCGCTTTCCGACGCCGGTTAAATTTGGTATGAGCCTGCTGGCCAAGGTCATGACCAAGAGCACCTACCGTATTTGAGATGGAAACTGAAAAGGGCGCTGAATCAGCGCCCTTTCTTTTTTGCCCTGTCGACTCAGCCCAACTCGATGATTTCGTAATCGTGAGTAATGGCGACGCCCGCAGCACCCAGCATGATCGATGCAGAGCAGTACTTCTCTGCCGATAACTCGATGGCTCGTTTGACTTGGGCTTCCTTGAGGGCCCGCCCCTTGACCACGAAATGCATGTGGATCTTGGTAAAGACCTTGGGATCTTCAGTCGCACGCTCGGCTTCGAGGAAGGCTTCGCAGCTTTCAACAGCCTGGCGCGACTTCTTCAGAATACTGACCACGTCGAAATTACTGCAACCGCCTACGCCGAGCAGGAGCATTTCCATCGGCCGAACACCCAGGTTGCGACCACCGGCCTCTGGCGGACCGTCCATGACCACGACGTGACCACTGCCGGATTCACCGAGGAACATGGCTTCGCCAGCCCATTGGATGCGTGCCTTCATCGCCGAGTCTCCACTGTAAAAAAAGGGTCGCCAGCTTAGCACAGCGTCAGCGATTGAAAGCGTGCCCCGTCGACTTGAGCCAGTAGCCTGCGTCATGGGTAAAATCTGCAATGACAACAGAGTGCGTCTGGTAAGCTGGCGCCAAATCAATGACGCCAATCCATCGTCAACAAAAAATAGACACCTCACCGTGCAGTCTTTTCGGGATACAACCATGGTTGCTATTGCCCCAACCCCAAAAATAAAGAATCTCGACAAACTGCTGACGCATTGCCAGCGCCGCCGGTATCAGGCCAAGAGCAATATCATTTGCGCCGGGGATCGTTCCGACACGCTGTTTTTCATTATCAAAGGGTCGGTCACCATCCTGATCGAAGACGATGACGGGCGAGAAATGATCATTGCCTATCTCAACGCCGGGGATTTCTTTGGTGAACTGGGCCTGTTCGAACAAGCCGGTCAGGAGCAGAAACGCAGCGCCTGGGTTCGGGCCAAGGTCGAATGCGAAGTGGCCGAAATCAGTTACGGCAAATTTCGCGAACTGTCCCAACAGGATCCGGACATTCTCTACGTGCTCAGCGGCCAGATTGCCCAGCGCCTGCGCAACACCACCCGCAAGGTCGGCGACCTGGCGTTCTTCGACGTTACTGGCCGGGTAGCGCGCTGTCTGCTGGAGTTGTGCAAACAACCTGACGCCATGACCCACCCCGACGGCATGCAAATAAAAGTCACCCGTCAGGAGATCGGGCGGATCGTCGGCTGCTCGCGGGAGATGGTCGGTCGTGTTCTCAAGGATCTGGAAGAACGCAACCTGGTAAACGTCAAAGGCAAGACCATGGTGGTGTTCGGCACCCGCTAGACAGCCATGACCTTAGCCAGCATCTCACGATACAAGGCATCCAGCCGCTCAATAGCCAGCGGGGCGGCAAATCGTTCATGCAGGGCGATATGGCTTTGCGCACGTACTCGTTGATCGAGGCCGCAGGCTTCGTTAAAGCGATTCACCGCCTGCACCATCGACTCACGTTCGTCATCCAGCAGCAGCGCACCGTGCACCAGGCCGACCGGTCGCTGACCACCCTTGCTTTGGCGCCAGCGTTGAGCGGTGCCGACCATCTTGCGACCATCCAGGTTGACGTTGAAACGCCCATCACAAAACGCTCCCTCGACTTCACCCAAGGAAGCATTGCCGCCCAGCTCTGTGAGCAGCGTGCAGATCGGATCGCACAGACGTCGATAACCTGTTTCGATACGCCCGTGATCCCCTTCGCTACGGGGCGGTGCGTAGACCAACGCAATGTTAACGGTCGCTGCCGATTGCGGTACAGGCTCACCGCCGGTTTCGCGCAACAATACCGGCCAACCATTTTCCGCCGAAGCCAGACAGGCCTCCTCGAATCCCGGCAGACGGCTCAAGCGCCGCGGCATGACCAGGGCGCGATCACTGGGCTGCCAGAACAACAGGCCAAATTCCTGGTCGCCGGCACACACCGTAGCCAACAAATCCTGTTCAGCTTGCAGTCCCGCTTCAACGGTCAGGGCAATGGATTGAGTCATGGCAGTGCAGATCCTTGGTGTGGATACAAAAAAGCCGGCATCGCCGGCTTCTTCATTGAATGTACATCAGTCGAGTGTGGAACCACTGACCGGTACGCCGCGTTCCGGGAAGAACAGGCGCTGCAGTTCTGCCCCCGGCTGTTCGGCACGCATGAACGCTTCGCCAACCAGGAACGAGTAAACCTCGCTGATTTCCATCAGCTCGACATCGGCACGGTTGAGGATGCCACTTTCAGTGACCACCAGACGATCACGAGGGATGCGCGGCAACAGATCGAGTGTGGTTTCCAGGCTGACGTCAAAGGTATGCAGGTTGCGGTTGTTGACCCCGACCAGAGGCGTGTCGAGGGTTTTCAGCGCCCGCTCAAGCTCATCTCCGTCGTGAACTTCAACCAGCACATCCAGGCCAACGCTCTTGGCAACGGCCGCGAGCTCAGCCATTTTCACGTCATCCAGTGCGGACACGATCAGCAGCACACAATCGGCGCCCAGCGCGCGGGCTTCGACGATCTGGTACGGATCGACCATGAAGTCCTTGCGGATCACCGGCAACGCACAGGCTGCGCGAGCCTGTTGCAGATAAATATCAGCGCCCTGGAAGTAGTCGACATCAGTCAGCACCGACAGGCAGGTCGCGCCGCCCTTCTCATAGCTACGGGCGATGTCGGCAGGTACGAAGTTCTCGCGAATCACGCCCTTGCTCGGCGAGGCTTTCTTGATTTCGGCGATCACTGCCGGCTGCTTGCGCTTGGCCTGCTCAAGCAAAGCCTGGGCAAAACCACGAGGCGCGTCTGCCACCTTGGCCATGGCTTCAAGCTCGGCCAGGGTCACGCGAGCACTGCGCTCGGCCACCTCTTCAAATTTGCGGGCAAGAATCTTTTCCAGCACCGTCGGTACACTCATGCCTCATTCTCCACTTTGAATACCGCGGTAAACGCGCCCAACTCTTCAAGTTTTTCACGTGCCAGGCCAGTGTGCAGCGCGTCATGCGCCAGGGCGACGCCTTCTTTGAGGCTGCTTGCATGATCCGCGGCGTAGAGCGCGGCACCCGCATTCAGCACGATCATTTCTGCAGCTTTCTGGCCGTTTTCGGTTTTGCGGCGCCCCAGCGCATCGCGGATCAGTTCAAGTGACGCTGCCGGGCTTTCAACCGCCAGGCCGTGCAAGCTCTGGCTCTTCATGCCCAGGTCTTCCGGCTCGACCCAATACTCGGTGATCTGGTCATCCTTCAACTCCGCGACAAAGGTCGGCGCAGCCAGGCTGAATTCATCCAGACCGTCCTTGGAGTGCACCACCAATACGTGTTTGCTACCCAAGCGTTGCAGGACTTCGGCCAATGGTCGGCACAAGGCCTGACTGAACACGCCGACAACCTGATGTTTCACACCGGCCGGATTCGTAAGCGGGCCGAGCATGTTGAACAGGGTACGCAAGCCCAGGTCACGGCGTGGGCCCGCCGCGTATTTCATCGCGCTGTGGTGGGATTGAGCAAACATGAAACCAATACCAACGTTGTCGATGCAGCGTGCAACTTGTACTGGCGTCAGGTTCAGGTAAATCCCGGCCGCTTCCAGCAAGTCGGCGCTGCCACTCTTGCCGGAGACTGCGCGGTTACCATGCTTGGCCACCGTGCAACCGGCTGCGGCGACGACAAATGACGAGGCGGTCGAGACGTTGAAGATGTTCGCGCCATCGCCGCCGGTACCGACCACATCGACCACACCGTTAAGGGTGTTCAACTCGACCTTGTCCGCCAGCTCACGCATGACCGATACGGCGCCGACAATTTCATCGATGCTCTCGCTCTTCATGCGCATGGCCATCATGAATGCGCCAATCTGCGCGTCCGTGCATTTGCCAGTCATGATTTCGCGCATCACATCGCGCATTTCCTCAGTGCTCAGGTCCAGATGGCCGACGATACGGCTCAGGGCAGTCTTGATATCCATGGAAAGTCCTTAGCGCGTGCCGCCGGTTTGTTTGAGGAAATTGGCGAACAGTTCGTGGCCCTGCTCGGTGAGGATCGACTCGGGGTGGAACTGCACCCCTTCAATGTTCAGCGTTTTGTGGCGCAGGCCCATGATTTCATCGACCGAGCCATCTTCGAGCTGAGTCCAGGCGGTCAGTTCCAGGCAATCGGGCAGGGTTTCGCGCTTGACGATCAGCGAGTGATAGCGGGTGACGGTCAAAGGATTGTTCAGTCCCTGGAACACGCCCTTGTCCTCATGAAATACCGGACTAGTCTTACCGTGCATCACTTGCCGGGCTCGCACGACATCGCCACCAAAGGCTTGGCCGATCGACTGATGTCCCAGGCAAACGCCGAGGATCGGCAGCTTGCCAGCGAAATACTTGATGGCCTCGATCGACACACCGGCTTCGGTCGGCGTGCATGGGCCAGGGGACACCACAATGCGCTCGGGCTTGAGGGCTTCGATCTGGGCGATGGTCAGTTCATCGTTGCGCACGACCTTGACCTCGGAGCCTAGCTCGCCGAGGTATTGCACAACGTTGTAAGTAAAGGAGTCGTAGTTATCAATCATCAGCAACATGGGGGCAAACCTCTTGAATTCACTGACTTTCAAAACAGCCTTCGAATGATTGGCCCGCAGGATTGCAGCGCTCGTTTAGTGGCTGGAACAGCCAACAACAACGGCGGGGCTTACGGGCAAAGAAGGCAAACAGGTACAGGTCCGGCCGGGCCGGCAGAGAATATTCAGGCGCGCCAACGCCAACGGGCGTGTGCCTTGACGACTTGATCCAAGAGTTTGCTGACGATCAACACGGGGAAGGTCTCATTCATACGTTCAGGCACAGTAACTTAGCTGAGCAGAGGGTGCAATATGGCGTAGCAATAGCGGGAGATGCGGCCTTTAGCCATAGCAGAGGCGCAAAAGTTTTTGGTACTGTCGTTTTGTTCACTACAACAATAAATAAACGGACTTGATTATGATCAGACAGACGCTGTTTGTACCGCTGGCAGCCAGCCTTCTCGCGCTGGCCTGCGCCCAGGCGATCGCTGCTCCGACACCTTATTCGAACTTCGTGGTCTTTGGAGACAGCCTCAACGACGCCGGCCAGTTTACTGACCCGGGCGGTCCCGCAGGTGCCACCCAACGCTTCACCAACCGCGTTGGCCCCACCTACCGCGACGGTGCCGGGGAAGTCCGTTCTTCCAACTCGACACAGTTGCTGGGGGGGAAGCTGGGGTTTTCCGAAGACCAGACGGCTGCCTCGACCTCAGCCGTACGCGCCAACGAAGGCTTGGCGGACGGCAACAACTGGGCGGTCGGCGGCTATCGGACCGACCAGATCCTCGAGTCGATCACCACCACATCGGCCACCGGCGAACGTACGCGCGCCGGCTATCTGCCAAGCAACGGCCTGCGGGCCGACCCGAACGCACTGTATTACCTCTCCGGCGGCGGTAACGACTTTCTCCAAGGACGCATTCTCAACCTCGCCCAGGCTGACGCCGCTGCCGGCCGGCTGGTCGATAGCGTGCAGACCCTGCAACAGGCCGGTGCCAAATACATCATGGTCTGGCTGTTGCCCGATATTGGCTTGACGCCAGCAATCAACGGCAGCCCGTTGCAAGGCTTCGTCTCCCAACTCAGCACCCAGTTCAACAGCGAACTGGTGCGGCAACTGCAGACCGTCAACGCCGAAGTCATTCCGCTGAACATCCCGGTGTTGCTCAACGAGGCCTTCGCCAATCCAGCGCAGTTCGGCCTGGCCACCGACCAGAACCTCACTGCCACCTGCTTTAGTGGCAGCGGCTGTACGGAAAACGCCCGCTACGGCATCAACAGCGCCACGCCCGATCCGACCAAGCTGATCTACAACGACTCGGTGCACCCTACCGAGGCCGGCCAACGACTGATTGCCGATTACGCTTACTCGTTGCTGTCGGCACCGTGGGAAGCCTCGCTCCTCCCGGAAATGGCCCATGGCACCCTGCGCGCGCATCAGGATGAACTGCGCAATCAATGGCAGGCCGACTGGGAAAACTGGCAAGGCGTCGGCCAATGGCGGGCGATTGTCGCCGGCGGCGGGCAGCACCTGGACTTTGATGGCCAGAACAGCGCCGTCAGCGGCGATGGCAGCGGCTATAACCTGAATATCGGCACCAGCTACCGCGTCAATGACGCCTGGCGTGTAGGTGTCGCGGCGGGCTTGTATCACCAGACGCTGGAAGCCGGCAGCAACGATTCGGACTACAAGCTCAATACCTACATGGGCACCGCCTTCGCCCAGTACCAGCAAAATCGCTGGTGGGCCGATGGCGCCCTGACAGCTGGGCACTTGGATTACGACAGCCTCAAGCGCAAGTTCGACCTGGGCGTCAATGAGCGCGGCGAGAAAGGCGATACCAGCGGCACCGTGTTGGCGGCCAGTGGCCGGATCGGTTATGACATCGCGCAACAGGCCAGCAGCCCATGGCACCTGTCGCCGTTCGTCAGCGCCGACTTCGCCAAGGTCAAGGTCGACGGCTACTCAGAGGATGGCAATGACGCGACCGCGCTGACCTACGACGACCAGACCCGCAACTCGCGCCGCTTGGGCATCGGCCTCCAGGGCAAATACCAGATCACCGCGCAAACTCAGGTGTATGGCGAGTACGCCCATGAGCGCGAGTACGAGGACGACACTCAAGAGGTGACGATGAACCTCAATACCCTGCCCGACAACCGCTACACCCTCGAGGGCTACACCCCACAATCCCATATCAACCGCCTGAACCTGGGCGTCAGCCACAAGTTGACCGCCGACCTGGCGTTGCGCGCCGGGTACAACATCCGCAAGGATGATGACTTCACTCAACAAGGGGTGAACGTTGGCGTGGTGCTGGACTTCTAAATCCGCGAGCGAAAAAAACGCTGCCCCCTCACAGGGACAGCGTTTTTTTGGCGCTGAACCACAGCTACAGATTCAATCCTGCGGCGTTTGCTCGGCCAGGGCGACTGCACGAAACATCGCGCGTCGCTTGTTCAGAGTCTCTTCCCACTCCAACACCGGCACCGAGTCGGCCACAATGCCGCCACCGGCCTGCACATGCAGCTCGCCGTCCTTGATCACCGCAGTGCGGATCGCAATTGCTGTGTCCATGTTGCCGTTCCAGGCGAAGTAACCCACTGCCCCGCCATAGACACCGCGCTTGACCGGCTCCAGCTCGTCAATGATTTCCATCGCGCGGATCTTCGGTGCGCCGGACAAGGTGCCCGCCGGCAGAATTGCCCGCAGCGCGTCCATCGCCGTCAGCCCGGCTTTCAACTGACCGGTGACGTTGGAAACAATGTGCATGACGTTGGAGTAGCGCTCGATAACCATTTTTTCGGTGAGTTTCACCGAGCCGATTTCCGAGACCCGACCGGTATCGTTGCGCCCCAGATCAATCAGCATCAAGTGCTCAGCAATTTCCTTGTCATCCGACAACAGGTCTTCTTCCAGCGCCCGGTCCGCCTCTTCGTTGGCGCCCCGTGGACGCGTCCCGGCAATCGGGCGCACCGTGATCAGGTTGTCTTCGACCCGCACCAGCACCTCTGGCGAACTGCCCACCACATGGAAGTCGCCAAAATTGAAGAAGTACATATACGGCGTCGGGTTGAAGCAACGCAACGCGCGGTACAGATCGATCGGTGCCGCCTTGAAGTCGATGGACATCCGTTGCGACGGCACGACCTGCATGCAGTCGCCCGCCAGGATGTACTCCTTGATGGTGTCGACGGCGCGCTCGTAGTCGGCCTGGGTGAAGCTGGAACGGAATACCGGATCGGCGGCCTGCTGCTTGCTGAAATCCAGGCCACGGCGCGGTGTGATCGGCTGGCGCAGTTGTTCGAGCAGTTGCTCGAGACGCGCCTGGCCTTGTTCAAACGCGTTGTCCTGCGCCGGATCGGCCAAGACGATGGCGTGCATCTTGCCGGCCAGGTTGTCGAACACCACCACGGCGTCCGAGACCATCAACAGAATGTCCGGCACGCCCAATGGATCAGGGTTCGGACATTTGCCCAGGCGTTTCTCTACGTAGCGTACGCAGTCGTAGCCGAAGTAGCCCACCAGACCGCCGTTGAAACGCGGCAGGCCGGCGATGGTCGGCACGTTGTAGCGCGCTTTGAAGTCTTCGACAAAGCTCAGCGGGTCTTCGACATCGTGGCTTTCGACCTCGACGCCATCCACCGTCACGCTGACGTGATGGTCATGCACCCGCAGCACGGTGCGGCATGGCAGGCCAATGATCGAATAGCGGCCCCACTTTTCGCCGCCCTGCACCGACTCCAGCAGATAGGAGTTGGGCTGGTCAGCCAGTTTCAGGTAGATCGACAGCGGCGTGTCGAAGTCGGCAAGGGTTTCGCAGGCCAGCGGGATGCGGTTGTAGCCGGCAGCGGCCAAACGCAGGAATTCTTCGCGGATCATGAGGTGCCTCGTGGCATGAGGAGCTAACGGTCAGGTATGCAAACGCGCCGGACAACCGGCAGGATCAAGTCAGGCGCGCCAACGCCAGCGGGCCAGGGCCTTGATGACTTTCATCCAGAGTTTGCGAGTGACCACCACGATGGCGTTTCCAGAAGGGGGTTGAACAGCGTCGGGCAACGTTATCCCAGCGGCTGAATCCAGGCAACCGGGAATTAGCTTGCGCAGATCGTCGATGACCAGCGCTGGCGACTCCTCGGCGATCGGCCGCCCGTGGTTGTAGCCGTAGCTCAGGGCCACGCACTTGACCCCGGCCGCCTTCGCCGCCAGCACATCGCTGCGCGAATCGCCGACGAACAGCGACTGGGAAGCCGGCACGTTGGCCATTTTCATCACAAAGAACAACGCCGCCGGATCCGGCTTTTTCTGCGGCAGGGTATCGCCGCCAATGATCCATTTGAAGTAGCGACCGATCTTCATCTGATCCAGCAGCGGCGCGACGAAACGCTCCGGCTTGTTGGTGATCAGCGCCATTTCGACGCCCTGCTTGTGCAACCACTTGAGGGTGTCGCGCACGCCCGGGTAGACCACAGTCAATTCGTGGCCATCGGCGTAAGCCTCCATGAAGATTTCCAGCGCGTGCTCGGCCTCGGCATCATCCACGCCGCTGTGGTCGATGGCGCCCGCCAACGCACGCCGAACCAGCACCGGCGCACCGTTGCCGACCCACTCGCGCACCGCATCCAGACCGGCACGTTGCCGGCCCAGCTTGAGCAGCATGTTATCCACAGCCACTGCCAGATCCGGAACCGAGTCGATCAGCGTGCCATCCAGATCGAACATCACCAGACGCGGCAGTTGCCCCGGGAACAGCTGCTCAAAGCCACTCATGGGCGAGCCAGCGCCAGTTCGGCACGCATTTTTTCAATCACTTCCTGATAGTTCGGAGCGTTGAAGATCGCCGAGCCGGCGACAAAGGTGTCAGCGCCGGCGGCGGCGATTTCACGGATGTTGTTGACGTTGACCCCGCCGTCGATTTCCAGGCGAATGTCACGCCCCGAGGCATCGATCAGGGCACGCGCTTCACGCAGTTTGTCGAGGGTCGCGGGAATGAACTTCTGACCGCCGAAACCCGGGTTCACGCTCATCAGCAAGATCATGTCGACCTTGTCCATCACATACTTGAGCACGTCCAGCGGCGTCGCCGGGTTGAACACCAGGCCAGCCTTGCAGCCGCCTTCACGGATCATCTGCAGGGAGCGATCAACGTGAATGGTGGCATCCGGGTGGAAGGTGATGTAGGTCGCGCCCGCTTCAATGAAGTCGCCGACAATGCGATCAACCGGGGACACCATCAGGTGTGCGTCGATCGGTGCGGTCACGCCGTACTTGCGCAATGCCGAGCACACCATCGGGCCGATCGTCAGGTTAGGCACGTAGTGATTGTCCATGACATCGAAGTGCACGATGTCGGCACCCGCGGCCAGGACGTTGTCTACTTCCTCCCCCAAACGGGCGAAGTCGGCGGAGAGAATCGACGGAGCAATAGCGAAGGGCTGCATGACGCACCTTTTTTGAGCAGGATCACGATGGCGCGCATTGTATACCGCCAGCTTTGACCCGCGCACCGTGACAACGATGATCAGTGCGTCACGCGATAGATTTTCTCGAAATCAATGGTGCTCTATCGATGCTGCTTAACGCCCTGTAGGAGCGAGCCTGCTCGCGATGGCGTTCGTTCAGTCGACCTTTACAGTGACTGTCAGTTCGTCATCGCGAGCAGGCTCGCTCCTACAGAGGCGGCGAAGATTACACCTGTGCCGTACGCAGTTTCTCGCTACGACCACGCAACCATTCCAGGGTCAGCAGCAGGATCACCGAGAAGGCAATCAGCAGGGTCGCGGCGGCGGCGATGGTCGGGCTGAGGTTTTCGCGGATGCCGCTGAACATCTGCCGTGGCAAGGTCGCCTGCTCGGGGCCGGCAAGGAACAGCGTCACCACCACTTCATCGAACGAAGTGGCGAAGGCGAACAGCGCGCCGGAAATGACTCCGGGGGCGATCAACGGCAGGGTCACCCGGCGGAAGGCGGTCAACGGCGAGGCGCCGAGGCTGGCCGCTGCACGCACCAGGTTGTGGTTGAAGCCCTGCAAGGTTGCCGACACGGTGATGATCACGAACGGCACACCCAGCACCGCGTGCACCACAATCAGTGAGAAGAAGCTGTTGCCCAGGCCCAGCGGCGCAAAGAACAGGTAGCTGGCCACACCGATGATCACCACCGGCACCACCATGGGCGAAATCACCAGTGCCATCACCAGCGGCTTGCCGGGGAAGTCGCCGCGGGTCAAACCAATCGCCGCCAGCGTGCCGAAGACCATGGCCAGCACGGTAGCTGCCGGCGCCACGATGATGCTGTTTTTGAGGGCGCGCATCCATTCCGCCGAGGCGAAGAAGTCCTGATACCAGTGCAGCGAGAAACCCTGCAGCGGATAGACCAGAAAGCTCCCCGAGTTGAACGACAACGGCACGATCACCAACACCGGCAGGATCAGGAACAACAGGATCAGCCCGCAGAGAATGCGCAAGCTGTAGAACCACACCCGCTCGACGGGCGACATATACGGACTCAGCATTTCGATTCTCCCTTTAGCTCAGGCGCAGGCGGCTCGCGCCCACCAGCCAGCTGTAAATCAGATAGAGCACGACGGTTGCCAGCAACAGCAGTCCGCCCAGCGCCGTGGCCATACCCCAGTTGATACTGGTGTTGGTGTAGAAGGCGACGAAGTAGCTGACCATCTGATCGTTCGGGCTGCCGAGCAGCGCCGGAGTGATGTAGTAACCAATGGCCAGGATGAACACCAACAGGCAACCGGCGCCGACACCGGCATAGGTTTGCGGGAAGTACACCCGCCAAAAGCTGGCGAATGGATGGCAACCTAGGGAAATCGCGGCTCGCATGTAAGTCGGCGAGATGCCTTTCATCACGCTGTAGATCGGCAGAATCATGAACGGCAGCAGGATGTGCACCATCGAGATGTAGACCCCGGTGCGGTTGAACACCAACTCCAGCGGCTTATCGATGATGCCCATGGCCATCATCGCGCTGTTGATCAAGCCACCCGATTGCAGCAACACGATCCAGGCGGCCACACGCACCAGGATCGACGTCCAGAACGGCAGCAACACCAAAATCATCAACAGGTTGCTTTGGCGCGCCGGCAGATTGGCCAGCAGGTAGGCCAATGGATAGGCCAGCAGCAGGCAAATGGCCGTAATCACTAGGCCCATCCAGAAGGTACGGGCAAAGATATCCAGGTAGATCGCCTGATCGGGGGTTGCCGGGGCGACTTCACCGAGATCGTCGATACGATGGTCAACGGCCGCCAGCAGGTAATAAGGGGTGATGCTGCTGGTGTTGCGACGCACCGCTTGCCAGTACGCAGGGTCACCCCAGCGCTCATCCAGCGCTTCCATCGCGTCCTTATAAGAAGTCGGCTCAGTCTTGAATGGCAATGCGCGGGCGGTTTTGGTCAGCAGGCTGCGATAGCCGGCCAACTCCATGTTCAGGCGCTTGGACAGATCGCCCAAGGTTTGATTCTTGCGGGCTTCGGCCAGATCTTCGCTGGCAGCCTTGTACACCGGATCAGCCGGCAGGCCACGGCCATCCCAGGCAGCGATGGCCGCCACCGTACGCGGCATGCCGCCGACCACTTCCGGGTTACCGACGCTTTTGTAGAGCAGCGCCACGATGGGCACCAGAAACACCAGCAACAGAAACAGCACCAGCGGCGCGATCAGGGCCTGGGCCTTCCAGCGGTTGACCCGCTCGGCACGCGCCAGGCGCTGCTTCAGGGTGCGATTGGTGCCCTCGTTCAAGGGAACGGCGATGGCCATGGCGAACTCCGAAAATCTTTGATCGTTGCAGGGGCGGCGAACCGCCCCGAACTTTTATAGGTGGGAGCGAGAATGCTCGCGATGAAGCCTGACAGTTCAGCATTGATGCTGACTGACATACCGCTATCGCGAGCAGGCTCGCTCCTACAGCGTAAGGCCGCGGTGCGGTCTTACTTGGCAGCCCACGAGTTGAAGCGCTGCTCCAGTTGCTCGCCGTTGTCAGCCCAGAAGCTGACGTCGATCTGCACCTGGTTGGCGATATTTTCCGGGGTGGTCGGCATGTCTTTCAGAATCTCCGACGCCAACAGCGGGACGGCTTGGGTATTGGCCGGGCCGTAGGCGATGTTTTCCGAATAGGTTTTCTGCTGCTGCGGTTGTACCGAGTAGGCGATGAATTTCTTCGCCGCTTCAGCACGCTTGGCGTCCAGACCTTTCGGGATGGCCCATGCGTCGAAGTCGTAGATGCCGCCGTTCCACACGACTTTCAGGTTGGATTCTTTCTGTACCGCAGCGATGCGACCGTTGTAGGCCGAGCTCATGACCACGTCACCGGAGGCGAGGTATTGCGGCGGCTGCGCACCGGCTTCCCACCACTGGATGCTTGGCTTGAGTTCATCGAGCTTCTTGAAGGCGCGGTCCTGGCCATCTTTGCCGGCCAGCACTTTATAGACGTCTTTCGGCGCGACGCCGTCGGCCATCAGGGCGAATTCCAGGGTGTACTTGGCGCCTTTGCGCAGACCACGCTTGCCCGGGAAGTTTTTGGTGTCCCAGAAATCGGCCCAGCTGGTGGGTGCGGTTTTCAGCTTGTCAGCGTTGTAGGCGAGCACGGTCGACCATACGAAGAAGCCGACGCCGCACGGCTGGATGGCGCCCTTGACGTAATCTTCGGTCTTGCCGAACAGCGCCGGGTCCAGTTGTTCGAACATGTCTTCATCGCAACCACGGGACAGCTCCGGCGATTCAACCTCCACCAGATCCCAGGACACGCTCTTGGTGTCGACCATGGCCTTGATCTTGGCCATTTCACCGTTGTACTCGCCGGCGACGATCTTGCCGTTACCCGCAGCTTCCCACGGTGCATAGAAGGCCTTGACCTGGGCCGCCTTGTTCGCGCCGCCAAACGACACCACGGTCAGATCAGTGGCAGCCATTGCGTGTGCGGCGCCCATCATGCCCAGTGCCAAAGCGGTGAATTTCAGGGATTTCAACATTTATTGTTCTCTCCACGTGCGGGGTTGGTGAAGCAAGGGGCGATCAGTTCGCCTCTAGAAGTGGGTCGAGCGCGCGAACGTGTTCGACCTGCCAGCCAAGCGGAACCACGTCTCCGACGGCCAATGCCGGATCAAGCTCGGCAATTGGCTGTTTCACGAAGAAGTCGGTCTTGCCGCAGACTTCGAGGCGAACGCGAACGTGGTCGCCCAGATAGATGAATTCCGCCACCCGCCCGGAGAAACGGTTGGCACAGGACTCGCTGGAGCCGTTGAGACTTACGCGCTCCGGACGAATCGACAAGGTCACCGGCTCGCCGGTCTTGCCGACGTTCACCGCCAGCGCTTCAACCTTTTCCCCGCGCCCCAGTTCGACCACGCAGCGGTCGCCGGTCTGGCTGTGCAGCCGGCCGTTGAGGCGATTGTTTTCGCCAATGAAGTTGGCGACGAAGGTATTTTTCGGTTCTTCGTACAGCGTGCGCGGCGGGGCAATCTGCTGGATCTCGCCTTGGTGGAATACTGCCACCCGGTCGGACATGGTCAGGGCCTCGCCCTGGTCGTGGGTCACGTAGACCACGGTCACGCCGAGGCGCTCGTGCAGGTGCTTGATCTCCATCTGCATGTGCTCACGCAGTTGTTTATCGAGTGCACCCAGGGGTTCGTCCATCAGCACCAGCTGCGGCTCGAACACCAGGGCACGGGCCAGCGCCACACGCTGCTGTTGGCCACCGGAGAGTTGCGCCGGATACCGCTGGGCGAAGCTGTCCAGCTGGACCATGCTCAGCACACGCTTGACCCGATCGCTGACGTCGCTTTTGTTCAGGCCGCGCACAGTCAGCGGGAACGCCAGGTTCTCCGCCACCGTCATGTGCGGGAACAAGGCGTAGTTCTGAAAGACCATGCCGATGTCTCGCTTGTGCGGCGGCACGTTGTTGATCGAGCGACCGGCCAGGAGGATCTCGCCGGCGGTCGGTGTTTCAAAACCGGCGAGCATCATCAGACTGGTGGTCTTGCCGGAGCCGGACGGCCCGAGCAAGGTGAGAAATTCGCCTTTGCGAATGTCCAGGTTGAGGTCTTTGACGATCAGGTTCTCGCCGTCGTAGCTCTTCTGCACGCCACGAAAGCTGACCAGCACATCATTGGTCCCCGCACTTGAATCGACCGCGCTCATACCCACACCTTTATTGTTGATGACTGCCGTGGATTAAGCCTAGTGGCTACGCGCAGTCACGCAAATCGGGGCGCAGGAGAGAATCGCCTCAGCCGGATGGAAGGCCGGGGGTAGGGATTGCCCTACAAGGATGGCGCGTTTTGGCATGCTTTACGGCAGTTGGCCAGACACCTGCCGGAAGATCCGGCGACGGCGTCGGGCTGACCTGTCGTAAATGGATATGTCGGTGGATCAGAGCAGCTTGTGCTCCATCGCGTACTTCACGAGTTCCGCCAGCGAGGTGATGTTGAGCTTCTGCATCAGCCGCGCCTTGTGGGTACTGATGGTCTTGCTGCTCAAGGCCAGTTGTTGGGCAATATCGTTGACGTTGGCGCCCTGGGCCAGGCGCTCGAACACCGAGAATTCACGCTCCGAGAGCAGCGAATGCAAGGGCCGCGAATCGGTCAGCCCGACCTCGAAGACCATGCGGTCGGCCAGGTCCGGGTCGATGTAGCGCCCACCGCCCGCCACTCGGCGAATCGCCGTCAGGAGCAATGAGGGGTCGCTGTCCTTGGTGGCATAGCCGGCAGCGCCAACCTTCAACGCCCGCGCCGCCATCTGCGCTTCGTCGTGCATCGACAACACCAGGATTGCCGGCGGGTTGTTCAGGGCGCGAATCCGCGGAATCGCCTCCAGGCCATTGACCCCCGGCATCGAGATGTCCAGCAACACCACTTCACAGGGCACATGGCGCAGGGTCTCCAGCAGTTGCTCGCCATTGCTCGCCTCTCCCACTACCTGCAGGTCCTTGGCCATGCCAATCAACTGCTTGATGCCTTCGCGGACAATGGTGTGGTCTTCAGCTACCAGTACACGGATCACAGACTTCTCCCCCAAAACTCAGTTGCAGACTTCGCGCAACGGCACCCGCACCTTGAGCGAGGTGCCCTCTCCCGGCATGCTCTCGAGCACCAGCATACCGCCCATGATCAACACTCGTTCACGCATGCCGACCAACCCGAAAGACGTCGGCCTACTCATTGATGCGACAAAACCGACGCCATCATCGCTGACCGTCAGGCATAACACATCGCCCTCAAGCGCCAGCGTCAGTTCCACAGTATGCGCCTGGGCATGGCGCATGACATTGGTCAGGGCTTCCTGAAGGATCCGGAACAAGCCAATGGCCTTGGCGTCACTGAGTACCGGCAGGTTGTCCGGCACCTGGACCAGGCACGGGATCTGGGTCCGCGCCTCGAAACGCCGCGCCTGCCACTCAATGGCGGAGGCTATACCGGCATCCAGAATCGGGGGACGCAACGCGCTAGCCACATCGCGCACCAACTGGAACAGCTGGGCGATCAGGCGCTTCATGCTGTTGAGCCGTTCACTCAGGCCCGGATCGAGCTCGGCGTAAGCCAGTTCGCACATCGACGTTTCAAGCTTGAGCACCGTCAGCATCTGACCCAATTCATCATGAACCTCCCTGGCAATACGTGCCTTTTCTTCTTCTCGCACGCTCTCCAGGTGCGCCGACAATTCACGTAATTGCTCGCGAGAGCTGGCCAGTTCCAGCTCGATTCGCTTGCTCTCGCTGATGTCCCAGACAATTCCGTCCCAGACGTAGGCGCCATCGTCGAGCTGACGGGTAATCGCCTTGATTTCCGCCCAGCGTTGTTGTCCCTGGCGCGTCAGGATTCGGCCTTGCCACGACCAGTCGCTGTCGGTGTCCAGCGCATGGTCCTGAGTCTGGTGATAGCTGGCCTTGTCGTCCGGATGCACCAGGCTGCGCAGCCCCATATCGCGATGGCTGAGGATGGTCGGCGAGTAACCCACCAGGCTCTCGCTGCCTTCACTGATGTAGGCAAAATCGATCTGTCCTGTCACTGGCGCCCGCTCAAGACGGAAGACCAAGCCTGGTACGTTGGCGGCAATCCCCTGCAAGCGTGCCTCGCTTTCACGCAAGGCGGCCAGGGCGCGACGGCGCTCGGTGACGTCATTGAGGTAGACCACCAGATACTCACTGTCGCGAAAGCGCAGGAAGCTCAGGCTCACATCGGCCGGCAGGATGCTGCCGTCGGCGCGCACGCAATTGGTCTCAAAGCTCTGCGGCCCCTCTTCGCTGGCCCGTGCGCGCTTCCACAGGTTCAGCCAACGGTCCATGTGCAGATTGGGCTCGAAATCAATCAAGGGCCGGTCGATCACCCCGCCCGGTACGTAGCCAAGCATGTCCTCGGCGGCGCGGTTGGCGTAGCGCACATGGCTGTCCCAATTGACCCAGAGAATCCCCACCGTGCTTTGATCGATGGAGAACTGCGTCAGGCGCAACGCCTCCTCGCTGGCGGCGCGCAGGGCAATGTCTTCGCGGGCGGCGAGCAGTCGCTGTTCCAGCACATGTTGCTGGCGGCGCTGCCAGATCACAATGGCCATGGCACTGAGCATCAGCACCGCCAGCAGCAGGCAAAGGTTTTTCCAGAACACCGCAGACTCGGACAAGCGCGGGTATTTGGGTTGCAACCAGCGCGCGTGCAACTGCTCCAGATCTTTGGCTGGGATGGCGTGCAGGGCACTCTCGACGATACCGGCCAGTTGCGGCCAGTCACGACGAGTGGCGACCCGCAGCAACTGCGGCAGACCGATATCGCCAACCACCGCCAGCCCGGCAAATTCCGCTTCAGCGGACAAGCGACTCAGTTGCGCCTCGTCGATCACCGCGTAGCGCGCCTGCTGACTCAGCAGCAGTTGCAAAGCCTGACGTTCCAGCGGCACACCTTGCAGATTGAGATGGGTGTAATTGCTGCGCAAATAGTCGGCGATTGCACTGGGCATGCGCACCGCGACACGGGTTTGCGGGTCAAGCTTCTCCAGGTCAACCGCACCCGCGCCTTTCTGCTGGCTGACCACCAATTGCGGCACGCGCATATAAGGGTCGGTGAATTGCCACAAACGCAGGCCGGCGGGCGTCTGGGTCAGGCCGGGAGCCAGATCGACCTCGCCCTCTCGCACCGCTTGTTCCAGTTGCGCCACATCCGGGAAGTTGCGCCAGCTCAGCTCAATCTTCAGCGCGCTGGCCAGCCATTGCATCAATTCGACATTGGCCCCGGACAAGCGCTGCAAGCGCCGGTCGTACTGGGCGTAAGGGGCCTGCAGCACCACCCCCACCCGCAACTCGCTGTGCTGCGCCAGCCATTCCCGTTGTTCGCTGCTCAACTGCGCAACGCGCGCAGGTGGCGTGGAGACCGCCCACGCCATCAAGGGAAGGCAAAAACAGCCGATAACCAACAGGCAGCGAAGACGCTTCATCCGAACTCTCACACACTGACAAATACTGACCAACCCATTAGGCTGCCGGGATTACTTCTGGCCTGGAATATCCGATGCCCCCTGTCTACCGCACGGCACTGCCCGCATTGTGCCTGTCGCTGATATTGCCTTGCGCCCTTTCTGTGCAAGCCGCCGAACCGGCCCCCGCTTCCGTCGAGACACAACCCGAGCAACGCCAGGCTTTGTCGGAGCGTAGCCAGGAGGAAGCCGCAGCCCTGCAACGTACGGTCCCAGCCCAAGAGCAGCAACAGTTGCAGGTCGGCAGCGAAACCTTCCTCGCCCTGTGGAAGCCGGCCAACACCAGTGAAGCCCAGGGCGTGGTGATTATCCTGCCTGGCAGCGGTGAAACAGCTGACTGGCCACAAGCAATTGCGCCCTTGCGCCAGAAATTGCCCGATGCCGACTGGGGCAGCCTGAGTCTCACTCTGCCCGACCTGCAAAGCAATGCCCCGGTGCCACGCATTCTCGACAGCACTCCAGCACCGGTGACCAGCGCAACGCCTGACAAGGATGCCAGTACCGCTGCGCCCATCGAGCAAGTGGCCGGCGGTGAGGACGAGGGGACTGATCACCCCGCAGCGCAAACCGCTGATGAGCTGATCAATGCCGACGCGCAGCGCATCTATGCGCGCATTGACGCCGCCGTGGCCTTTGCCGAACAACAGAATGCTCGCAGTATCGTCCTTCTCGGACATGGCACCGGGGCCTATTGGGCCGCACGTTACCTGAGTGAAAAACAGCCGGCGCAAGTGGCCAGGCTGGTAATGGTTGCGGCCCAGGTACCGCCCACACAGGCTAGCGGGCTGGCCGAGCTGACAGCCGGGTTGAAGCTGGCCACCCTGGACCTCTACTACAACGACAAACCGCTGCTGCAGCGTGCCGCCCAGGAACGCCAGCAGGCCAGCAAGCGCGTCAAGGAAGCGAACTTTCGCCAGGTGTCACTCAACGCCCTGCCCGGCAACAACGCTGCCGAACAGGAACAGTTGGTACGTCGGGTACGTGGCTGGCTCAGTCCGCAAAAGTCGGAGTAAAGATCCGCGCAGGCCTAGCGAAAATCCCGGCGCTGGCGAATCAGTGTGTAGGCGTTATGCAGCTCGCGGGTTTTTTCCGTGGCCTCACGCACCTGCGACGGCGAAGCGCCACTGCCGGCAATTTTGTCCGGATGATGGCGACTCAATAGACGGCGGTAGGCGCGTTTGATCTGGCTAGGCTCACTGGTCACCGAGACACCCAGCAAGCGCATCGCCTCCTGGTACGCTTCTCCACTGTTGGGCAAAGGTCGTTTACGCGGCTCGTAATCACTGGCCAGTGCCTGCACCTGCTCGGGCGTCCAGCCCAACCATTTGCCCCACTGGGCCAGCAACTCACGCTCCGCGCTGCCGCCACGTCCGTCTGCCCAGACCATTCGCCAGCAAGCTCGCAACACCCCTTCAGCCGCATGGGGTTGCACACCTAAACGGCGCAAATAACCGCGCAAGCGATCATTTCCGGTCTTGCCGCGATTGAACGCAGCAATCGCCCGTTTCTGTGCAAAGTCATTCATCTCCAACGCGCGCATTTCCTGGCGCGCCTGATAGATATGACCATCCACCACCCGACCGTCACTCTTGGCCAAACGCCCGAGCAGCACAAACAACAGTTCGTCGTTGCGCAGCATCGGGCGTCCCCCCAAACGCTCACGCAGATGCCCAAGGCTTTGCAGTTGTAATCGGCGATCCAGCGCCTGACCCAAGAGAGCGCCGAGCATGGCCCCCGGAATGCTGGCGATGGCAAAACCGGCTCCGGCTCCAATCAGAGTCCCTGGCCACAACATCTCAGCGACCCGCTTGCAGCAAATGTTCGACCTGCGCCAGGCGCTCGTGGGTGCCGACATCCACCCACTGCCCGTGCAATCGCTCGCCGCTGACCCGACCCTGTGCCATGGCCTCGCGCAACAGCGGCGCCAGTTTGAACGCGCCGTCGGTGCAGCCGGCAAAGAGCTGCGGATGCAACACGGCAATACCGCTGTAGGTCAGAGTTGCCGCTTCAGGCAGGGCATCCCGCACTTGCCCGTCAGCCAGAGTGAAGTCACCACTCGGGTGATGGTCCGGGTTATCGACCAATACCAGATGCGCCAAGCCGGCGAGCGGCTGGCGCAGGCGAGTGAAATCGTAATCGGCCCAGATATCGCCGTTGACCACCACAAACGCCTGGTCGCCCAGCAATGGCAAGGCACGGAAAATCCCGCCGCCGGTCTCCAGCGGCTCGCCTTCCGGCGAGTACTGAATCGTCAGGCCAAAACGCGAACCATCGCCCAGGTGATCTTCGATCTGTTGACCCAACCATGCATGATTGATCACCACTTCAGTGAAGCCAGCCATTGCCAGCGCCTTGAGGTGGTACTCGATCAACGGCACGCCGCCCACGCGCACCAGCGGCTTGGGGGTAGTCAGGGTCAAGGGCCGCATACGCTCGCCCTTACCCGCCGCCAGAATCATCGCTTTCATTGCGCAACTCCGGCGGATGGACGCAGGCTCGCCAGCAACTCGGCCAATGGCGCCAACTCCGGTCGCCGCGCCAGTACCGCTTCTATATAAGCAAAGAAACGCGGTACGTCAGTCAGGTAGCGCGGCTTGCCATCGCGATGGCAGATGCGGCCGAAGATCCCGATCACTTTCAAATGCCGCTGCACCCCCATCAGGTCGCTGGCACGCAAAAAGTCTTCGAAATCCGCCTGCACGGGAATATTCAGTGCGCCGGCCTGCTGCCAGTAATCCTCCAGCCAACCACGCACCCGGGCTTCTGGCCAACTGAGGAAGGCATCCTTGAACAGGCAGGTCACGTCATAGGTCACCGGCCCATACACGGCATCTTGGAAATCCAGTACGCCGGGGTTAGGCTGGCTGATCATCAGATTGCGCGGCATGTAGTCACGGTGCACCAGCACTTTTGGCTGCGCGAGTGCGCTGTCGATCAGCAGATCACTGGCTTGCTGCCACAGCGTTTGCTGGTGCGAATCGAACTCCACGCCCAGTTCGCGCTTCACGTACCACTCGGGGAACAGCTCAAGTTCACGGCGCAACAGCGCCACGTCATAGCTGGGCAGTGGCGCAACCATCGGCAACTGCTGAAAAGCCAGCAGTGCTTGCAAGGCGTCCTTGAACAAGTCATCGGCATTTTCGCCGTTGATCACGTCCAGATAGGTCTGGTTGCCCAGGTCATTGAGCAAAAGAAAGCCGCGCTCGAGGTCCTCGGCGTAGATTTTCGGCACGTTGATACCGGATTTACCCAGTAAAAAGGCGATATCGACGAAGGGTTTGCAGTTTTCCTGGGGCGGTGGTGCGTCCATTACAACAAAGGTCCTGCCCTCGCCTTCCCAGCGGAAGTAACGGCGGAAACTCGCGTCGCTGCTGGCGGCAGTCAAGGTTCCCGGGGGGACGGCTCCCCAACCTTCATGGGCAAAAACCGTTGCCAACTGCTCATCGAGCCAAACTTTCAGGTGTTGCAAGCGTACATCTTGGTCAGGCATTGCAAGGGTCTCCGACGGCGCTAGCCGTCAAGCGGGTCATGCTTTATTATCCAGCATCTTTTTCAGACCATCGAGAGGCGTGCGGCCCACACCGCGGGCAGATGGCACGCAGGAAGCCCGGACTAATAAGATGGCATTGAAATCCCCCGCGTTTCGTAAAAAATTTCCGTTGTTGGTCACCGGCAGTCTGCTGGCCCTGCAACCACTCGCCACTTCCTTCGTGGTCGCCGCGGAACAGTATGACTGCTCAGTCTCTGCTTCGGGTGCCTGGAATTGCGCACCGAAAGCCAACGCCGCCCAACTGCCTCCTCGCCCGGTACACGATGCCAGCGCAGTCAGCTCGGAGAACGGATCGGCGACCGAGACCACTGTCGACAGCGATACCGCCGACAAGCCGGTACTGGTCACCGAGGCCAAGGGCCGCGGCCTGAAGTCACGCAGTGCCGACTACAGTCACCTCGACTGGGTCCCGCGTGAACAGCTCACCGCTGCGCAACTGGCCGAAACCGGTCCGTATTGCTCGGGTGCCTACGTCGAACCGATTCGTCCTGGCATGAATGACAAGACGAACAAAAGCGATGCGCCAACCTTTATCGGTGCCAAGGCCTCTCGTTATCAGCAAGACCAGCAGATCGCCAGCCTCGCCGGTGACGTAGTCATGCGTCAGGGCAGCATGCAGGTCGAGGCCGACGAGGCCAATCTGTACCAGGCCGAGAACCGTGGCGAACTGAATGGCAACGTGCGAGTACGCGACAACGGTGCGCTGATCGTCGGCGATCACGCCGATGTACAGCTCGACACCGGTGAAGCCAAGGTCGACAACGCCGAATACGTGATGCACAAATCCCGTGTCCGCGGTAACGCGCTGTACGCCAAGCGTGCCGAGAACGCGATCATCCGCCTCAAGGATGGTACGTACACCACGTGCGAGCCGAACAGCAACGCCTGGCAGCTCAAGGGCAACAACATCACCCTGAACCCGGCGACCGGTTTCGGCACCGCGACCAACGTGACACTGCGGGTCAAGGACATTCCGGTCCTGTACACCCCGTACATCTATTTCCCGATCGACGACCGTCGCCAGTCCGGCTTCCTGCCGCCGACCATCGGCAGCGGCAGCGATACCGGGATGCTGCTGGTCACTCCGTACTACTTCAACCTGGCGCCGAACTATGACGCCACGTTGTACCCGCGCTACATGAGCAAGCGCGGCATGTTGATGGAAGGCGAATTCCGCTACCTGACCGAGTCCAGTGAAGGTCAGCTCGGTGCCGCCTACCTGAACGACGAAGACGACGACCGCAAGCTGCAGTCCGACTACGAAAAAACCCGCTACATGTACAACTGGCAGCACAAGGGTGGCCTGGATTCGCGGGTCATGACCGAAGTCGATTACACCAAGATCAGCGATCCTTACTACTTCCAGGATCTGCAGACCGATCAGTTGGGTGTGAAAAGCGTTTCCGATTTCGTGAACCAGCAAGGTGCCGTCAGCTACCGTGGCGACACCTACACGGCACGCATCAATGCCCAGGCCTTTGAATTGGCGTCGGTATCCAACCTCACACCGTACAACCGCTTGCCGCAGATCACCTTCAACGGTTTCCTGCCACAAACGCCAGGCGGGCTGAACTTCGCCTACCAGACAGAACTGGTGCGCTTTGATCGGGATCTGCAGAACGGCGATTTCGTGGATGAAGATGGCGTTGCATCTCCACGCCTGGACAACAACATCCAGGGCCTGGCGCGCGCCACCGGTGATCGCCTGAACCTGGCGCCTACGGTCAGCTTGCCGCTTGATTGGACATACGGCTTCGTCAAGCCGCAGCTCAAATACCAATACACTCAGTACCAACTGGACCTGGACAGTATCGGCAAAACCCAGATTGCGGCTCAGAATGCGGATGCCGCCGCCAATGGGATTGACAACGTCAACGGCCAATTCGACAGCAACCAGAACCGTGGCGTGCCAATCGCCAGCATCGACAGCGGCCTGTACTTCGACCGCAATACCCAATGGTTCGGCAAGAACTATCGCCAGACCCTGGAACCCCGCCTGTTCTACCTCTACGTCCCGGAGAAGAACCAGGAAGACATTCCAGTATTCGACACCAGCGAATACACCTTCAACTACGCCTCGCTGTTTCGCGACAACCGCTTCTCGGGCTCCGACCGTGTCGGTGACGAGAACAAGCTGTCGCTGGGCGTGACCAACCGCTGGATCGAAGACAACGGCTTCGAGCGTCAACGCATCAGCGTCGGCCAGGCCATGTACTTCAAGGATCGCGAAGTCCAATTGCCGGGTATCGATGCAAAAGACCGCAAAGACGCGCAAGCAAACGTCTCGCCTTATGCCCTGGAATACGAATACCGCTGGAACCGCGATTGGCGCACTACCGCCGACTACAACTGGGACCCGGACAGCCACAGCCCTCGCTCGGGCAGTGCGATGTTCCACTACCAGCCTGAAGACAACCCGAACAAGGTTATCAACGCCGGCTATCGCTATCGCAACGACCAGGTGATCTACAACCAGAACACCGGTAAGTGGCAATTCGGCGGCGACTACGGCACCCCGGGGCAGCCTGGCTACGTGAAGGACTACTACAAGATCCAACAGCACGACTTCTCGGTCATCTGGCCTGTCGTGCCGCAATGGAACGCCATCAGCCGCTGGCAGTACGACTACAACCGCAACCGTACGCTGGAAGCCTTCGGTGGTTTCGAATATGACAACTGCTGCTGGAAACTGCGCCTGATCAACCGTTACTGGGTTTCCTACGACGAATTCAGTCAGGAAGCCCCGCAAAACGAGAAAGGCGACCACGGCATTTTCCTCCAAATCGTTCTGAAAGGTCTCGGTGGCGTTGTTGGCACCAAAGTAGAGAGCTTCCTCGACAAAGGCATCCAAGGTTATCGTGAACGTGAAGACCAAGCTTTCTGATTGTCTGCGCCCGCTGATGCTGGGCGCGCTGTTCCTGAGTACCGCGGCCAGCGCCGCGGTGCAGTCCATCGACAAGGTCGTGGCCATCGTCGATAACGACGTCGTCATGCAAAGCCAACTGGACCAGCGGGTTCACGAAGTCCAGCAAACCATCGCCAAGCGCGGCTCCGCCGTGCCACCGGCCAACGTGCTGGAGCAGCAGGTACTGGAACGCCTGATCGTTGAGAACCTGCAACTGCAGATCGGCGAACGTTCAGGTATCCGCATTACCGATGAAGAGCTGAACCAGGCGATTGGCACCATTGCCCAGCGCAACAACATGACCGTGGAGCAGTTCCGCGCCGCCCTGTCCCGCGACGGCCTGTCTTATGAAGACGCCCGCGATCAGGTTCGCCGTGAAATGATCATCAGCCGTGTGCGTCAACGCCGTGTGGCCGAGCGCATCCAGGTGTCCGAGCAGGAAGTGAAGAACTTCCTCGCCTCGGACCTGGGCAAGATGCAACTCTCCGAAGAGCTGCACCTGGCCAATATCCTGATTCCTACCCCGGAAAGCGCTAACTCCGAAGCGATTCAGAGCGCCGCACGCAAGGCCATGGAAACCTACCAGAAGCTCAAGCAAGGCGCTGACTTCGCCCAAACCGCAATCGCCATCTCGGCCAGCGACAACGCCCTGGAAGGCGGTGACATGGGCTGGCGTAAAGCCGCGCAACTGCCACCACCGTTCGACCGCGAGCTGAGCGCCATGGCCGTCGGCGATGTGACCCAGCCTGCGCGTACGCCTGGCGGCTTCATCATTCTCAAGCTGCTGGAAAAACGCGGCGGCGGCAATCAGGTACGTGACGAAGTCCACGTCCGTCACATCCTGATCAAGCCAAGCGAAATCCGCAGCGAAGCCGAAACCAAGCGCCTGGCCGAGAAGCTCTACGAGCGTATTGAAGCGGGCGAAGACTTTGCTGAACTGGCAAAAAGCTACTCGGAAGACCCGGGTTCGGCCCTTAACGGCGGCGACCTGAACTGGATCGACCCGAATGCGCTGGTTCCCGAGTTCCGCTCGGTCATGGACAAGACGCCGCAAGGCACCCTGTCCAAACCGTTCAAGAGCCCTTACGGCTGGCACGTACTGGAAGTCCTTGGCCGTCGCGCCACCGACAGCACCACCCAGGCTCGCGAACAACAGGCAATGACCGTGCTGCGTAACCGCAAGTACGACGAAGAGCTGCAAACCTGGCTGCGTCAGATCCGTGACGAAGCCTACGTTGAAATCAAACTCCCTGGCGCCGACCAGGCAGCGCAGTGAAGCCCACACGCTTCGCGCTGACACCCGGTGAACCAGCCGGCATAGGTCCCGACCTGTGCCTGCTGCTCGCCTCGCAAGCACAGCCACACCCCCTGATTGCCATTACCAGCCGCGACCTGCTCCTTGAGCGGGCCGCGCAACTGGGCGTGGCGGTTGATGTGATCAGCGTGACTCCCGACCAATGGCCGGATGCCCCGGCACCGGCCAACAGCCTGTATGTCTGGGATACGCCGCTCAATGCGCCGGTTACTGCCGGGCAACTGGACCCGGCCAACGCCGCCTTTGTCCTGGAAACCCTGACCCGTGCCGGCCAGGGCTGCATGAACGGCGACTTCGCCGGGATGATCACCGCGCCGGTGCACAAGGGTGTGATCAACGAATCCGGGATTGCCTTCTCCGGACACACCGAATTCCTCGCCGACCTGACCCACACTGCCCAAGTGGTGATGATGCTTGCCACGCGCGGCCTGCGGGTCGCCCTGGTGACCACCCACCTGCCGCTGCGCGAGATTGCCGATGCAATCACCCCTGATCGCCTGGAGCGCGTGACGCGGATCCTGCACAGCGACCTGCAACAAAAGTTCGGCATTGCCCAGCCACGCATTCTCGTCTGCGGACTCAACCCGCATGCCGGTGAAGGCGGACACCTGGGCCATGAAGAAATCGATATCATCGAACCCACCCTTGAGCGTCTGCGTACCGAGGGCATGGACCTGCGTGGCCCCCTGCCCGCCGACACTCTGTTCACCCCCAAATATCTGGAACACTGCGACGCAGTGCTGGCGATGTACCACGACCAGGGCCTGCCCGTGCTGAAGTACAAAGGCTTCGGCGCGGCAGTCAACGTGACCCTTGGCTTGCCGATCATTCGCACCTCCGTCGACCATGGCACCGCCCTGGACCTGGCGGGCAGCGGGCGGATCGACACCGGCAGCCTGCAAGTCGCCCTGGAAACCGCCTATCAGATGGCCGAGACCCGTTTATGACCGAGCATTACCAACACCGCGCGCGCAAGCGCTTCGGCCAGAACTTCCTGCATGACGCCGGAGTCATTGACCGCATCCTGCGCTCCATCCACGCCAAGGCCGACGACCGCCTGCTGGAAATCGGCCCGGGCCAGGGCGCACTGACCAAGGGTCTGCTCAACAGCGGCGCGCAGCTGGACGTCGTGGAGCTGGACAAGGATCTGATCCCGATCCTCAACGATCAGTTCGCGGGCAAGAGCAATTTCAACCTGCACCAGGGCGATGCGCTGAAGTTTGACTTCAACACCCTGAATGCCGCGCCGAACAGTCTGCGCGTAGTTGGTAACCTGCCCTACAACATCTCCACGCCGCTGATTTTCCACCTGCTGAACAACGCCGGGATCATCCGCGACATGCACTTCATGCTGCAGAAGGAAGTGGTCGAGCGCCTGGCGGCCGGTCCTGGCGGCGGTGATTGGGGCCGTTTGTCGATCATGGTTCAGTACCATTGCCGCGTGGAACACCTGTTCAACGTTGGCCCTGGCGCCTTCAATCCGCCGCCGAAAGTCGACTCGGCCATCGTGCGCCTGGTGCCCCATGCCGTCCTGCCACACCCCGCCAAGGATCACCGCCTGCTCGAGCGCGTCGTTCGCGAAGCCTTCAACCAGCGGCGCAAGACCCTGCGCAACACCCTCAAGGCCCTGTTGAGCAACGCTGAAATCGAAGCCGCCGGCGTCGATGGCGGCCTGCGTCCGGAACAACTCGACCTGGCGGCTTTCGTGCGCCTGGCCGATAAGCTCAGCGAGCAAGTCGCCGAGCAGCCTGCCGCTATCTGACCGGCTGCAAGCGTGATCGGGTAGGACACCAGCCCCTCAGTCTGGTTTACTACCCGATACTTGGCCTAGACTGCTGCATATTCAGTCACGCCCCGCGTCCCGCTTTGCTTTTAAGGCCTTCTTGCATGTCCGATCCTCGTTATCAGGTCGACGTCAGCGTCGTCACCCGCTTTCTGGCAGAACAGTCGCAACCCGAGCAGAACCGTTTCGCCTTCGCCTACACCATTACCGTCCAGAACAACGGCTCGCTGCCGGCCAAACTGCTCTCGCGGCACTGGATCATCACCGACGGTGACGGGCATGTCGAAGAAGTGCGTGGCGCCGGCGTGGTCGGTCAGCAACCGCTGATCGCAGCCGGCCAGAGCCACACCTATAGTAGCGGCACCGTGATGACCACCCGTGTAGGCAATATGCAGGGCAGCTATCAGATGCGCGCCGAAGACGGTAAACACTTCGATGCCATCATCGCGCCCTTCCGCCTCGCGGTGCCTGGAGCCCTGCACTGATGGCGACGTATGCAGTTGGCGACCTGCAGGGCTGCCTGGAGCCGCTTCAATGCCTGCTCAAACAGGTGGCCTTCGACCCGCAAACGGACCGCTTGTGGCTGGTCGGTGATCTGGTCAATCGTGGCCCGCAATCTTTGGAAACCCTGCGTTTTCTCTACAGCATCCGCCAGTCGCTGGTGTGCGTGCTGGGCAATCACGACCTGCACTTGTTGGCCGCTGGTCATAACATCGAACGCCTGAAGAAAAATGACACCTTGCGCGAAATCCTTGAAGCGCCCGACCGCAAGGAATTGCTCGACTGGCTGCGCCAGCAGAAGCTGATGCACTACGATGAAATTCGCGACATTGCTCTGGTGCATGCTGGCATCCCGCCGCAGTGGTCCTTGCGCAAGGCCCTGAAGTGCGCCGCCGAAGTCGAAGCAGCCTTGCGCGATGACAACCTCTTCACGCCCTATCTCGACGGCATGTACGGAAATGAGCCGGCAAAATGGAACAGCGACCTCAAGGGCGTAACTCGCCTGCGAGTGATCACCAACTATTTCACTCGCATGCGCTTTTGCACCAGCGAAGGCAAGCTTGATCTCAAGGGCAAGGAAGGCGCCGACACCGCCCCACCCGGTTACGCCCCCTGGTTCAAGTACAAAGAGCGCAAGACCCGCGGCCTGAAGATCATTTTTGGTCACTGGGCAGCCCTCGAAGGCCAGTGCGACGAGCCCGGCATTATTGCCCTCGATACCGGATGCGTTTGGGGTGGTGACATGACCCTGATGAACATTGACACTGGCGAACGCCTCAGCTGCAAATGCGATGAGCACGGCCACCTCGCGCTACCCGTCGCCTCACCTGCCCCCGAACCCCAGTCGGCCAGCGCCAAGCGCTAGGCTGCACATTCAGTCTGTATCCAGGAACCCGCCATGAGCGAATTCAAACGTATCCCCCCCGAACAAGCCCAGGCCTTGCGCGCACAAGGTGCGGTAGTGGTAGACGTGCGCGACCCCGCGACCTTCGCCGCGCTGCACATCAGCGGCTCGAAACACCTGGACAACCACTCCCTGCACGCCTTCATCACGGCCGCCGACCTTGATGCACCCACAGTGGTCGTCTGCTATCACGGCAACTCCAGCCAGGGCGCAGCAGCCTACCTGGTCAGCCAGGGTTTTTCTGACGTCTATAGCATGGACGGCGGCTTCGAACTGTGGCGTACGACTTACCCTTCGGAGACAGCGCAAGGCACCGCCGAATAATTTTTTTCAGCGCTCCGGCCCACGCCTGCCGTGGGCTGACGAACGGTAGCTCATAACAAATCGCGCATTGCCCCTTTACCTCCCGGATTACCAACTATCCTTAGCCACAGGCCATCCAAAACAGGGGAGAGCCGGTACACCGGCGAGCGGGTCATCGGGAGTAGCTTTCAGGGTTGATAGCTTTGAAGGTGTTCTGGGGGGATAAAAAACAGCCGATATTTCAGCTGTTTACCAGCATCGACTGATTGATCCGACGTCGGCTCCACGTATCGAGCGAGGTGACGTCATGAGTATCTTTAGCCACTTCCAACAACGCTTCGAGTCCACACGCCAGGAAGAATTCTCGCTGCAGGAGTACCTGGAACTCTGCAAAAAGGACCGCAGCGCTTACGTATCTGCCGCCGAACGTCTGCTGCTGGCAATCGGCGAGCCGGAATTGCTCGACACTTCGACCAATTCGAGGCTGTCGCGCATCTTCTCCAACAAGGTGATCCGCCGCTACCCGGCCTTTGAAGACTTCCACGGGATGGAGGAATGCATCGATCAGATCGTCTCCTATTTCCGCCATGCCGCCCAAGGCCTGGAGGAGAAGAAGCAAATTCTTTACCTGCTGGGCCCGGTGGGCGGCGGCAAGTCGTCCCTGGCCGAGAAGCTCAAACAGCTGATCGAGAAGGTGCCCTTCTACGCCATCAAGGGGTCTCCGGTATTCGAGTCGCCTCTGGGGCTGTTCAACGCCACCGAAGACGGCGCGATTCTGGAAGAAGACTTCGGCATCCCACGGCGCTACCTGAATACCATCATGTCGCCTTGGGCCACCAAACGCCTGGCCGAATTTGGCGGTGATATCAGCCAGTTCCGAGTGGTCAAGCTGTACCCGTCGATCCTCAATCAGATCGCCGTAGCCAAGACCGAACCTGGTGACGAAAACAACCAGGACATCTCGGCGCTGGTGGGCAAGGTCGATATCCGCAAGCTCGAAGAATTCCCGCAAAACGATGCCGACGCCTACAGCTACTCGGGCGCCCTGTGCCGGGCCAACCAGGGCCTGATGGAATTCGTCGAAATGTTCAAGGCGCCCATCAAAGTCCTGCACCCACTGCTGACCGCTACCCAGGAAGGTAACTACAACAGCACTGAAGGTCTTGGGGCGATTCCGTTCACCGGGATCCTGCTGGCCCACTCCAACGAATCGGAGTGGCACACCTTCCGCAACAACAAGAACAACGAAGCCTTTATCGACCGGATCTATATCGTCAAGGTGCCTTACTGCCTGCGCGTCAGCGATGAAGTGAAGATCTACGACAAGCTGCTGTTCAACAGCTCCCTGGCCAAAGCCCATTGCGCGCCCGACACCCTGAAAATGCTCGCCCAGTTCACCGTGCTGTCGCGCCTCAAGGAGCCGGAGAACTCGAACATCTATTCAAAAATGCGCGTCTATGACGGCGAAAACCTCAAGGACACCGATCCGAAGGCCAAGTCGATTCAGGAGTACCGCGACAGTGCAGGTGTCGACGAGGGCATGAACGGTCTGTCGACCCGCTTTGCCTTCAAGATCCTGTCGAAAGTCTTCAACTTCGACCCACACGAAATCGCCGCCAACCCGGTGCACTTGCTGTACGTGCTTGAACAACAGATCGAACAGGAGCAGTTCCAGGCAGAAACCCGCGAACGCTACCTGCGCTTCCTCAAGGAGTACCTCGCGCCGCGTTACATCGAGTTCATCGGCAAGGAAATCCAGACCGCGTACCTGGAATCCTACAGCGAGTACGGACAGAACATCTTCGACCGCTACGTGCTATACGCCGACTTCTGGATTCAGGACCAGGAATACCGCGACCCGGAAACCGGCGAAATTCTCAACCGCGTAGCGCTCAACGAAGAACTGGAAAAAATCGAAAAACCGGCGGGCATCAGCAATCCGAAGGATTTCCGCAACGAAATCGTCAACTTCGTCCTGCGCGCCCGCGCCAACAACAACGGCAAGAATCCGACCTGGCTCAGCTACGAGAAACTGCGAGTGGTCATCGAGAAGAAAATGTTCTCGAACACCGAGGACCTGCTGCCAGTCATCAGTTTCAACGCCAAGGCGAGCAAGGAGGACCAACAAAAACACAACGATTTCGTTACCCGGATGGTCGAGCGTGGCTACACCGACAAACAGGTGCGGCTGTTGTCTGAATGGTATCTGAGGGTCCGGAAGTCGCAGTGACGCGGCTGCAAGCTTCTAGCCACAAGCTGCAAGGGAAAGCCGGTGACACGGCGCCTCCACTTGCAGCTTGGCGCTTACGACTTGAAGCTCCCCGGAGGGGCCTATGAGCTATGTGATCGACCGACGTCTCAATGGCAAGAACAAGAGCACGGTAAACCGTCAGCGTTTCCTGCGACGCTACCGTGACCACATCAAAAAGGCCGTCGAAGAGGCGGTGAGCCGGCGCTCCATCACCGACATGGAGCATGGCGAACAGATCAGCATTCCCGGCCGCGACATTGACGAGCCAGTGCTTCATCACGGCCGCGGTGGCAAACAGACGGTGGTTCACCCTGGTAACAAGGAATTCACCAGTGGCGAACACATCGCCCGGCCACAGGGTGGAGGGGGCGGCAAGGGTCCTGGCAAGGCCGGCAACTCCGGCGAAGGCATGGATGAATTCGTCTTCCAGATTACCCAGGAGGAATTTCTCGAATTCATGTTCGAGGACCTCGAACTGCCGAACCTGGTCAAACGCAACCTGACCGGTACCGACACCTTCAAAACCGTACGCGCCGGGATCAGTAACGAGGGCAACCCGTCGCGGATCAACATCATCCGCACCCTGCGTTCGGCCCATGCACGGCGTATCGCCCTGTCGGGCAGTAGCCGCGCAAAACTGCGCGATGCCAAAGAGGAACTGGCGCGACTCAAGCAGGAAGAACCGGACAACTTCGGCGATATCCAGGAAATCGAAGCAGAAATAGAACGCCTGAGCGCGCGCATTCACCGCGTCCCGTTTCTCGACACCTTTGACCTCAAGTACAACCTGCTGGTCAAGCAGCCCAACCCCAGCT
This sequence comes from Pseudomonas sp. Pse1, assembly GCF_024519635.1. Lineage (NCBI taxonomy): Bacteria > Pseudomonadati > Pseudomonadota > Gammaproteobacteria > Pseudomonadales > Pseudomonadaceae > Pseudomonas > Pseudomonas sp. Pse1. Next base: position 70,149 of record NZ_JALJRO010000019.1, on the reverse strand, counting down.
CCAAGGCAGTAATGTTCTGCCTGATGGACGTTTCCGGCTCCATGACCCAGGCGACCAAGGACATCGCCAAACGCTTCTTCATCCTGCTGTACCTGTTCCTGAAACGGAATTACGACAAGATCGACGTGGTCTTCATTCGCCACCACACCAGCGCCCGCGAAGTGGACGAGGAGGAGTTTTTCTACTCACGGGAAACCGGCGGCACCATCGTCTCCAGCGCCCTGAAGCTGATGCAGGAGATCATGGCCGAACGCTACCCGAGCAACGACTGGAACATCTACGCGGCTCAGGCCTCGGACGGTGACAACTGGAACGATGACTCACCGATTTGCCGCGACATCCTGATCAACCAAATCATGCCGTTCGTCCAGTACTACACTTACGTGGAGATTACCCCGCGCGAACATCAGGCGTTGTGGTACGAATACGAGCGAATCGCCGAAGCCTTTTCCGACACGTTTGCCCAGCAGCAGCTGGTTTCGGCCGGGGATATCTATCCGGTCTTCCGTGAACTCTTCCAGCGCAGGTTAGTGACATGACCGCCAAAGAGCAGAAGCGCCAACCCATTTCCACGGGCTCCGAATGGACATTCGAGCTCATCCAGGCCTACGACCGCGAAATCAGCCGTATCGCGGCCCGCTATGCGCTGGACACCTATCCCAACCAGATCGAGGTGATCACCGCCGAACAAATGATGGATGCCTACGCGTCCGTCGGCATGCCATTGGGCTACCACCACTGGTCCTACGGCAAACACTTCCTCAGCACCGAGAAATCCTACAGCCGCGGCCAAATGGGCCTGGCCTACGAAATCGTCATTAACTCCGACCCCTGCATCGCCTACCTGATGGAGGAGAACACCATTTGCATGCAGGCACTGGTCGTTGCCCATGCCTGCTACGGCCATAACAGCTTCTTCAAGGGCAATTACCTGTTCCGCACTTGGACCGACGCCAGTTCGATCATCGACTACCTGGTGTTTGCCAAGCAGTACATCATGCAGTGTGAGGAGCGCCACGGCATTGACGCCGTGGAGGACCTGCTGGACTCCTGCCATGCCCTGATGAACTACGGCGTCGACCGCTACAAGCGCCCTTATCCGATTTCCGCCGAAGAAGAGCGGCGTCGGCAGAAGGATCGCGAAGAGCACCTGCAAAAGCAGATCAACGATCTGTGGCGCACCATTCCCAAGGGAGCGGACAAGTACAACGAAAAAGACAACGCACGCTTTCCCGCCGAACCGCAGGAAAACATCCTCTACTTCATCGAAAAACACGCCCCCCTGCTGGAGCCCTGGCAGCGCGAAATCGTGCGCATCGTGCGCAAGATTGCCCAGTACTTCTATCCACAACGCCAAACCCAGGTCATGAACGAAGGCTGGGCCACGTTCTGGCACTACACCCTGATGAACGACCTGTACGACGAGGGCCTGGTGACCGACGGTTTCATGATGGAATTCCTCACCTCCCACACCAGCGTGGTCTTCCAGCCAGGGTTCGACAGTCCGTACTACAGCGGCATCAACCCCTACACCCTCGGATTTGCCATGTACCGCGACATTCGGCGCATGTGTGAAGAACCCACCGAAGAGGATTACCGCTGGTTCCCGGAAATAGCCGGGACCGATTGGCTGTCAGCCATCAAGTTCGCCATGAGCAGCTTCAAGGATGAAAGCTTCATCCTGCAGTACCTGTCACCCAAGGTGATACGCGACCTGAAGCTGTTCAGCATCCTTGATGACGATCAGAAGGACGACCTGCTGGTGCCGGCAATCCACGACGAGGAAGGCTACCGGACCATTCGCGAAACCCTGGCGGCGCAATACAACCTGGGCAACCGCGAACCCAACGTGCAGATCTACAGCATCGACCGCCGGGGCGATCGGTCGCTGACCCTGCGCCATCAACAACACGACCGCAAACCGCTGGGAGAATCCACCGAGGAAGTCCTCAAGCACCTGCACCGTCTATGGGGTTTTGACATACACCTGGAAACTCTGCAGGGTGACCAGATCATGAAAACCCATCACGTTCCACCGAGGACCGAGCACGGCGAGAATGATTATGGCCGGCTCGACCTGGCCGTCATCCATCTTTGAAATTGTCGAAACCTCCGTTAGCTCGACGCAAGGGTTATTCTGTCGAGCTAACGGAGGTTTTTTATGCGGATTTATAAAGTCGGCGGCGCGGTCCGTGACCGCCTGCTCGGCCGGCCAGTCACCGACATCGACTGGGTCGTGGTCGGTGCCAGTACTGACGAAATGCTCGCCAAGGGTTATCGCCCCGTGGGGTCCGACTTCCCGGTGTTCCTGCACCCGAAAACCGGAGAAGAGTACGCCCTGGCTCGCACCGAACGTAAAACAGGTCGTGGCTATGGCGGCTTTACCTTTCACGCCAGCCCGGAAGTCACCCTCGAAGAAGACCTCATCCGCCGCGACCTGACGATCAATGCCATGGCCGAGGACGATCATGGACAACTGACCGACCCTTACCATGGTCAGCGCGATCTCGAAGCTCGCCTGCTACGCCATGTTTCTCCGGCATTTGCCGAAGATCCACTGCGAGTCTTGCGCGTTGCCCGCTTCGCGGCTCGTTATGCCGAACTCGGCTTCAGCGTCGCTCCGGACACTCTTGCGCTGATGCGCCAACTGAGCGAATCCGGCGAGCTGCAAGCCCTGACGGCCGAACGCAGCTGGAAGGAAATTTCCCGCGCGCTGATGGAAGATCAACCTCAGGTATTTATTCAGGTGCTGCATGATTGCGGCGCGCTGAACGTGCTGATGCCGGAAGTCGATGCCCTGTTCGGCGTGCCGCAACCTCACGCCCATCACCCGGAAATCGACACGGGTGTGCATACCCTCAGCGTGCTGCAGCAAGCCGCCTTGCACCAACAACCGCTGACGGTTCGCTGGGCCTGCCTGCTCCATGACCTGGGCAAAGGCCTCACTCCGCAAAGCGAATGGCCACGGCACATTGCCCACGAGCACAAAGGCCTGAAACTGATCAAAGCCGTCAGCGAGCGCTTCAAGACCCCTCGTGACTGTCAGGAATTGGCACTATTGGTTGGCGAATACCACACCCATGGGCACCGCGCCCTGGAGCTGAAACCCTCGACTTTGCTGGAGCTGTTGCAAAGCTTTGACGTCTATCGCCGGCCGCAACGCTTTGAAGAGTTCATCGTTGCCTGTGAAATGGATGCGCGAGGCCGCAAAGGCCTGGAGCAGAGGAGTTACCCACAGGCGGACTACCTGCGGGGCGCGGCAGCGGCCGCTCGCAGCGTCGCGGTTCAGCCATTGCTGGCGCAAGGATTCAAGGGACCGGACCTGGGCGAGGCAATCAAGCGCGAACGCCTCAAGGCGCTGAAGGCTTACAAGCAGGCAAGCCTGGGTTGAAGCCTATCGCGGGCAGGCTGGAGCCGCCCGCGATAATCAAAGCATGCTTGAAGGCGTCAGCGGCTCACCGCGCCAAGCGAAGGCAACCGGCGCCAGCACCTGGTCGATCTGCGCCTCTTCCCACAGGGTCGAAAAAGGCTTCTCGACACCCGGATGCACTCTGTCCGGGGCAACCAGCGACAAAGGCCACAGTACAAAGGCATTTTTCAGGATCTCTGCGCGTGGCAGCACCAGACCATCGAAGTTACCCACCAGATCGCCGTACAACAGCACGTCGATGTCCAGCGGCAAGCCTTTACGGTCTGGCGCATAACGCCCGTTGTCCGCCTCGATGAACTTCAGACGGCGGTCCAGTTCTATCAGCGGCAGATCGGTAACCGCCGAGACCACAAAATTGTAGAACGGCCCGCTCTTGATTCCCACTGGCTGGCTTTCGAAGACTGGCGAACAACGCATCTCCCGCAAAAAGCCACTGAGTGCTTCCAGTCCAGCCTGCAAATGAGTTTCGCGCTCGACATTACTGCCGAGCCCGAGAAATACCTGAGTTAGCGACATCCGCGCTCGATCTCCACGCCTACACCGGTGGCAGCCGGGACGGCCCCTGGCTTGGTCAATTTGAGACGCAGCCAAGTGATCTTGAACTCACTCATCAATACCTGGGCGAGACGCTCGGCAAAGGTTTCCACCAACTGGAACTGCGCTTGCTCGGCAAAATCCTGAATGCGCGTCGACACACTGGCGTAATCGAGCGCCAGGGTTAGATCATCCCCCGCTGCCGCAGGACGATTGTCCCAGGCGAAGCTCAGATCCAGACGCAGACACTGACGGATGCCACGCTCCCAGTCGTAGGCACCGATTACCGTGTCGACTTCCAGGCCCTCGATAAACACTCTGTCCAAGCACTTTTCTCCGCAGCACGACAAGGGCGCAATGCGCCGTTAGAATCAGGGCGTCCTCGCCCGGAATAGTTAGCATGTTTTGGTCACTGGCGATTTTCGCCTACCTGCTCGGCTCGCTGTCCTTCGCCATCTTGCTCAGCCGCCTGACCGGTAATCCCGATCCGCGAATGAGTGGTTCAGGCAATGCCGGTGCCACCAACATGTTACGCCTGGCCGGAAAAAAACTCGCCGTCCTGACATTGCTCGGTGATCTGTTCAAAGGTTTACTGCCCGTGCTGCTTGCCGCATTGGCGGGTCTCCCGATCCAGCAACAAGGCTGGATCGGCGTCTGTGCCGTAATTGGCCACCTCTTCCCGCTGTACTTCCGCTTTCGCGGCGGAAAAGGCGTCGCGACCGCGGCCGGCATGCTGCTGGGCCTGTACCCACCGGCAGCACTTCTGGCCATCGGCGGCTGGCTGCTGACCTTCTACCTCACCCGCACCAGCTCCCTGGCAGCACTGATTGCCACCCCCCTGACTCTGCCACTGCTGGCTTGGCAGGAGCCGGCTGCGCTGTTACCAATGAGCGTACTGACCGCACTGATCGTCTGGCGCCACCGCGGCAATCTACGTGACCTGTTTGCCGGGCGCGAACGGCATTTCTAACCACCGCAAGTAAACGTCACAGGGGTGACAACTGCTCCATCGGCCAGCGCGCCTGAACGCTGATCGCCAGGCTCTCGTGCTGCCCGGCTTGCAAGCGTTGGCAACCGGCAAAAGCGATCATCGCGCCGTTATCGGTGCAGAACTCCGGCCTAGCGTAGTAAACGTCGCCCTTCATGCTACTCAGCATTTTCTCCAGGGAAACCCGCAACGCCTTGTTGGCACTCACGCCACCGGCGATCACCAGCCGCTTCATACCGGCTTGTTTCAGCGCACGCTTGCACTTGACGGTCAAAGTCTCCACCACCGCATCCTGGAAGGCCAGCGCGATGTCGCTACGGGTTTGCTCGCTGTCGTCCCCAGCGCTGACGCATTGCTGCCAGGTATTCAGGGCAAAGGTTTTCAAGCCACTGAAACTGAATGCCAGACCAGGTCGATCACACATCGGACGCGGGAAGACAAAACGTCCTGCCACACCTTGCGCAGCCAGACGGGCGATTTCCGGACCGCCAGGGTAATTGAGCCCCATCATCTTCGCTGTTTTGTCGAATGCCTCACCCGCCGCATCGTCGAGGGTTTCCCCCAACAACGCGTATTGGCCGATACCATCGACCTGAACAAGCTGCGTATGACCGCCCGAGACCAACAAAGCGACGAACGGAAATTCCGGTGGCTGCGACTCCAGCATCGGCGCCAGCAAATGACCTTCCATGTGGTGCACGCCCAAGGCCGGAATGCCCCAGGCGAATGCCAGCGCCTGGGCGCAGGAAGCGCCTACCAGCAATGCCCCGACCAGGCCAGGACCCGCGGTATAGGCGATGGCGTCGATCTCGGTCGGCACACAGTCCGCTTCGGCCAACACCTGACGAATCAAGGGCAGCATGCGCTTGACGTGATCTCGCGAGGCCAGCTCCGGCACCACGCCACCATAGGCGCGATGCAAGTCGATCTGACTGAACAGTGCGTCAGCCAGCAGGCCTTTTTCACTGTCGTACAATGCGACGCCGGTTTCGTCGCAAGAGGTTTCTAATCCCAGTACTAGCATGGGTTTGCGCCTTGTTTAGGCTAAATTCGAAGGCGCGCATAATAGTCTTCAAGGGATGCCCCGACCAGCGGTTTTCGATCAGAGGCTTTGCATTCCGAGCGTTGAGGGGTTAACATCCGCAACCCTTAAAAACCGACGTCTTCAAGTGCTCTTTTGCCGCGAGGATGTTGACCCCGGTAATGAATGAAGGTAGCTCTGGATGCCAGCCGTCAAAGTAAAAGAGAACGAACCCTTCGACGTAGCTCTGCGTCGTTTCAAGCGCTCCTGCGAAAAAGCCGGTGTACTGGCTGAAGTTCGTAGCCGCGAATTTTACGAGAAGCCAACTTCTGAGCGTAAGCGCAAAGCAGCAGCTGCTGTTAAGCGTCACGCCAAGAAAGTTCAGCGCGAACAGCGCCGCGCCGTTCGTCTGTACTAATCCACAGACGATCGTAGCAAGCTTCTGCCAAGCCCGGCCCTCAGCCGGGCTTATGGCATTTGCGGATATCGCTTGATGCTTCACTGTCGAAGCCGCACACGCGACCGAGACAAACCTGCTTCACACGTCAGACCTGGCTCTTTTGCCAGCCGTGCACGTCTCTTCTGACGAGCCTTCCAAGGCTACTGACGAGCACACCTTACTGATTCCTCTAACAGACGATCAGCCCAAGGCACCTGCTTGCGTGCCCGCTTTTGAGCTATCCGAGCCTGACTTTTGGCGCAACCGGACTCAGGGCAACACTTTCGAACAGTCGGATACTGATTGCTGCTAACGTCAGTGAATTTTCGGCAGATACACTCCCCAACAGCGAATACGCAGTCGATACCGGTCGAGTCGCCTCCTTGTCGCGCCTCGTAATCATGGCCGCATCAACGCGCCCTTCGCCTGGGCCCTACACTTACCAGCAGTGATGACGAGAACGCCATGGCCGGGCTGATTCCCCAGAGCTTCATTGACGACCTTCTGAACCGCACCGACATCGTCGACGTGGTCAGCTCGCGCCTGCAAATGAAAAAAGCCGGCAAGAACTACACCGCCTGCTGCCCTTTCCATAAGGAAAAAACCCCGTCTTTCAGCGTCAGCCCGGACAAACAGTTCTATTACTGCTTTGGCTGCGGCGCAGGCGGCAATGCCCTCGGCTTCATCATGGACCACGACAACCTGGATTTCCCCCAGGCCGTCGAGGAACTCGCCAAGGCCGCAGGCATGGAAATTCCCCGCGAGGAAAGCGGCCGCCCGCACAAGCCCCGGCAACCCACTGACTCGCCGCTGTATCCGCTGCTGGCCGCCGCTGCCGACTTTTACCGCCAGGCACTGAAAAGCCACCCGGCACGCAAAGCCGCCGTCGAATATTTGAAAGGCCGCGGCCTGACCGGCGAAATTGCCCGGGACTTCGGACTCGGCTTCGCCCCACCCGGCTGGGACAACCTGTTCAAACACCTGAGCAGCGACACGCTCCAGCAGAAAGCCATGATCGACGCAGGCCTGTTGATCGAGAACGCCGAAACCGGCAAGCGCTACGACCGCTTCCGCGACCGCGTGATGTTCCCGATCCGCGACAGCCGGGGCCGCATCATCGCCTTCGGCGGCCGAGTGCTTGGCGACGACAAGCCGAAGTACCTGAACTCACCGGAAACCCCGGTATTTCATAAAGGCCAGGAACTCTATGGCTTGTATGAGGCGCGCAAGAACAACCGCAACCTCGACGAAATCATCGTGGTCGAAGGCTACATGGACGTCATCGCCCTGGCCCAGCAAGGCCTGCGCAATGCCGTGGCAACGCTGGGCACCGCGACCAGCGAAGAGCACCTCAAGCGCCTGTTTCGAGTGGTACCCAACGTACTGTTCTGCTTTGACGGCGACCAGGCCGGCCGCAACGCGGCATGGCGCGCCCTGGAGTCGACCCTCTCAAGCCTGCAGGACGGTCGACGCGCACGTTTTCTGTTCCTGCCTGAAGGCGAAGACCCGGACACCCTGGTTCGCTCAGAAGGCACCGATGCGTTCAAAGCAAGAATCAACCAGCACGCTCAGCCGCTGGCCGACTATTTCTTCCAGCAACTGATCGAAGAGTCCGACCCGCGCTCCCTCGAAGGCAAGGCCCACATGGCGACCCTCGCTGCGCCGCTGATCGACAAGGTACCGGGCGCCAATCTGCGCACACTGATGCGCCAACGCCTGATGGAAATCACCGGCCTCAACAGCGAAACCGTCAGCCAGCTGGTGCAAAGCGCCCCGCAAGAAGCACCACCGGCCTATGACCCAGGCATCGATTACGACGCCATGCCGGACTATTCGGACTACCATCAACCGCAGGAAAGCTACGCCCCCCAACAGGAATGGACGCCGAAAAAATCGGGGGCTGGTGGCAAGAAATGGGACAACAAACCCTGGGACAAAAAAGGCAAGCGTGGCGGCGATCGCGATCAACCACGTGCCCCGCGCGTCCCGGCCGCCGTCGAACCTCCAACACTGGCAGCTTTGCGCACGCTACTGCATCACCCGCAACTGGCGGAAAAAGTCGAGGACGCCGGGCACTTCGCTGCCGAGGACCACTCCAATACTCAGTTGCTGGTCGCACTGCTTGAGGCCGTACAGAAGAATCCCAAGCTAAACTCATTTCAGCTGATTGCTCGCTGGCACGGGACCGAACAAGGTCGCTTGCTCAAGGCACTGGCTGAAAAGGAATGGCTGATCGAGGGGGATAACCTTGAACGACAGTTTTTCGACACCATTACTAGCTTGTCAGCCCGCCAACGCGAGCGAAATCTGGAACAGTTGCTCAGGAAAGCCCGTCAAAGCGAGCTGAGCAGTGAAGAGAAAAATCAACTGCGCGACCTTCTAAGTCGCAATGTTTCCGCATCAAACCCGACCTCAACTGGCGCGTGAGGTCATAGCTCAGGTATAATCCTCGGCTTGTTTTTTGCCCGCCAAGACCTTCAGTGGATAGGGTGTTATGTCCGGAAAAGCGCAACAGCAGTCTCGTATCAAAGAGTTGATCCTTCTGGGTCGTGAGCAGGGCTACCTGACTTACGCAGAGGTCAACGACCACCTGCCTGAGGATATTTCAGATCCAGAGCAGGTGGAAGACATCATCCGCATGATCAACGACATGGGGATCAACGTATTCGAGGTTGCGCCAGATAAGGATGCCCTTATGCTGGCCGACGCCGACACCGACGAGGCGGCCGCTGAAGAAGCGGCTGCAGCGTTGGCAGCCGTCGAGACCGACATTGGTCGCACTACCGACCCCGTGCGCATGTACATGCGTGAAATGGGCACCGTAGAGCTTCTGACACGTGAAGGCGAAATCGAAATCGCCAAGCGTATCGAAGAAGGCATCCGTGAAGTGATGAGCGCAATTGCGCACTTCCCTGGCACGGTTGACCACATTCTCGCCGAATACACTCGCGTCACCAGCGAAGGCGGTCGCCTGTCCGACGTCCTGAGCGGTTATATCGACCCGGACGACGGCATCGCGCCACCTGCCGCCGAAGTGCCACCGCCTGTCGACTCGAAAGCTGCCAAGGCTGACGACGACTCCGAGGACGATGACGCTGAAGCCAGTGACGACGAAGAAGAGGCCGAAAGCGGTCCCGATCCGGTCATCGCCGCGCAGCGTTTTGGCGCCGTGGCCGAGCAGATGGAAATCACTCGCAAGGCCCTGAAGAAGCACGGCCGTCATAACAAGGCAGCCCTGGCTGAATTGTTGGTGCTGGCTGAGCTGTTCATGCCGATCAAGCTGGTTCCGAAGCAATTCGAAGGCCTGGTCGAGCGCGTTCGCAGCGCCCTGGATCGCTTGCGCCAGCAAGAGCGCGCAATCATGCAGCTCTGCGTTCGTGATGCGCGCATGCCGCGTGCGGATTTCCTGCGCCAGTTCCCGGGCAACGAAATTGACGAAAGCTGGACCGACGCCCTGGCCAAAGGCAAAAGCAAATACGCCGAAGCCATTGCTCGCCTGCAGCCCGATATCGTTCGCTGCCAGCAGAAGCTGACCGCTCTCGAAGCCGAAACCGGCCTGACGATTGCCGAGATCAAGGATATCAACCGTCGCATGTCGATCGGTGAGGCCAAGGCCCGCCGCGCGAAGAAAGAGATGGTTGAAGCGAACTTGCGTCTGGTGATCTCCATCGCCAAGAAGTACACCAACCGCGGTCTGCAATTCCTCGATTTGATCCAGGAAGGCAACATCGGTTTGATGAAAGCGGTAGACAAGTTCGAATACCGTCGCGGCTACAAATTCTCGACTTATGCCACCTGGTGGATCCGTCAGGCGATCACTCGCTCGATCGCCGACCAGGCCCGCACCATCCGTATTCCGGTGCACATGATCGAGACGATCAACAAGCTCAACCGTATTTCCCGCCAGATGCTGCAGGAAATGGGTCGCGAACCGACTCCGGAAGAGCTGGGCGAACGCATGGAAATGCCTGAGGACAAGATCCGCAAGGTATTGAAGATCGCCAAAGAGCCGATCTCCATGGAAACCCCAATCGGTGATGACGAAGACTCCCATCTGGGCGACTTCATCGAAGACTCGACCATGCAGTCGCCAATCGATGTAGCCACCGTTGAGAGCCTGAAAGAAGCGACTCGCGAAGTACTGTCCGGCCTCACTGCTCGTGAAGCCAAGGTCCTGCGCATGCGCTTCGGCATCGACATGAATACCGACCACACCCTTGAAGAGGTTGGTAAGCAGTTCGACGTTACCCGTGAGCGGATTCGTCAGATCGAAGCCAAGGCGTTGCGCAAGCTGCGCCACCCGACGAGAAGCGAGCACCTGCGCTCCTTCCTCGACGAGTGATCACAAAACCCCCGGCCCTGCCGGGGGTTTTGCTTTATGCAGATTAAATCCCCCCGCTATCGCTCCCGCCCCGCAGCCCGTCTACACTCGAAACATTCTCCCCGAGCCATAACGAGACCGTTATGCCCAGACTCCCGGCCGCGCTATTACTGTCGCTGATGACCTGGACCGCAACGGCTGACGCGCTGACTCTGACTGATGAGGAACGTGGCTGGCTTGCGGCTCACCCCGAACTGCGCCTGGGTGTCGATGCGTCGTGGCCACCCTTTGAGTTTCGCGACGAACAGGGCCGCTACCAGGGGTTGGCAGCCGACTACATCAACATCGTGCGCGACCGTCTGGCTGTCAGGGTCACACCGGTCGAACCGGTCAGCTGGACCGAAGTACTGGACCAGGTCAAACACGGCAAACTCGACCTGTTGCCCGGCATCATGTCGACTCCTGAGCGCCAGAACTACCTGTCGTTCACACGGCCCTACCTGGATTTCCCGATCGTGATCCTGGCCCACGTCGGAGGCGCCCAGCCGCGCACCATCGAGGATCTTTACGGCCTGAAGATTGCCGTGGTGGAGAACTACGCCCCCCACGAACTGCTACGCACCCAGCACCCCGACCTCAACCTGGTACCGATGCCCAACGTCAGTTCTGCCTTGCAGTCACTGGCCACCGATGAGGTCGATGCGGTAGTGGGCGACCTGGCGTCCAGCGTCTGGAGCCTGCGCCAACTCAAGCTTGAAGGCCTCTACGTCAGTGGCGAAACGCCCTATCGCTACCAACTGGCAATGGCCGTGCCCAAGGACAACAAGCTGCTGGTGAGCATCCTCGACAAGGTGCTGGCCGACATGAGCCCGGGCGAAATCAGCGCCATCCAGGAGCATTGGGTCGGCAACGTGCTGGATCACCGCACGTTCTGGTCAGATTTGTTGGTCTACGGCCTGCCCGGAATACTATTGCTGGTTGGTGTGCTCGCCGTGGTCATCCGCATCAACCGGCGCCTGAGCTCGGAAATTTCGCGCCGGGTCGCGCTCGAGCAGGAACTGCGCAGCAGCGAATACCACTACCGCGGTCTGGTCGAAAGCTTGTCGGCGATTGCCTGGGAAGCCAACATCAATGACTTCACCTACAGCTACGTCTCGCCTCATGCTGAAGACCTGCTCGGCTATCCCCTATCGCACTGGCTGATTCCGGGATTCTGGCGCAACATCATTCACCCTGCCGACCTCACCCGCGCCCAGACATACTGCGAACTTGAAGTCCTTGCCGGACGCGACCATAGCCTCGATTACCGGGTCATCACAGCCGATGGCCGCTGCCTCTGGGTGCGCGACATTGTCAGCCTGATCGAGCACGGTCACGAGCCGGTGATGCGCGGACTGATGATCGACATCAGCGAAGCCAAGCACACCGAGGAGGCCTTGCGCCTTTCCGAACAGAAATTCGCCTCGGTCTTTCAACAGTGCCCGGACATTCTGGTGATTGCGCGCCTGTCCGATGGCTGCCTGCTGGAGGTCAACGAGGCATTCGAGGAGCAAATCGGCCTGAGCGCCGCGCAGGTGATCGGCCAGACTGCCACCGACCTGAACATCTGGGGCATCCCCGGCGTCGGTCCCGGGCTGCTGCAACGGTTACAGGCCGGCCCCATCCGCAACCTCGAGATGCCCTTTCGGCGCAGCAATGGCCAGGTGTTCACCGGACTGATCTCCGCCGAACCTTTCGAGCTCGACACCACCCCGGCACTGGTCGTGGTGGTCCGCGACATCACCCAACTCAAGGAAACCCAGAAACAGCTGCAAACCTCGGAAGAGAAGTTCGCCAAAGCGTTCCACGCTTCGCCAGACGGCCTGCTGCTATCACGGGTCAGTGATGGCCTGCTGATCGAGGTCAACGAGGGTTTCAGCCGCATCACCGGCTTCAATAGCGCCATGTCGCTCGATCGCTCGACCCTGGACCTGGGGATCTGGGTCAATCTCAACGAGCGCCGGCAGATGCTTGACCTGCTCAAGCGTGACGGCTTTGTCCGCGACTTCAGCTGCCATATCCGCCGCAACGACGGCCGTATCCGCCTCTGCGAAATGTCCAGCCGGCCACTGCCCATTGGCGATGAAGAATGCATGCTGACCATCGCCCGCGACATCACCGAGCGGCATTTGATGCAGGAAAAACTGCAGCAGGCAGCGACCGTATTCGAAAGCACCGCCGAGGGCGTGCTGATTACCGACACCCAACAGCACATCAGTGCCGTTAACCGCGCATTCACTGAAATTACCGGCTATAGCGAAACCGAGGCCCTCGGCCATACACCACGGTTGTTGGCCTCCGGCCTGCACGACAGCGCCTTCTATGCAGCCATGTGGCACCAACTGACCGCCGAGGGCCATTGGCAAGGCGAAATCTCCAATCGGCGCAAGAACGGCGAGCTGTACCCCAGCTGGCTGACCATCAGCGCCGTGCGCAACAAGGACCGCTTCATTACTCACTTCGTCGCGGTGTTCGCTGATATTTCCAGCCTCAAGCACGCCCAGGCAAAACTCGACTACCAGGCCCACCACGATCCATTGACCGGCCTGCCCAACCGCACGCTGTTCGAAAGCCGCTTGCTGACGGCCCTCAACAATCAGCGCGAACAGGGCGGCCAGGGCGCCGTGCTGTTCCTCGACCTGGACCGCTTCAAACACATCAACGACAGCCTCGGACACCCGGTCGGCGACCTTCTGTTGAAAGGCATCGCCGTGCGCCTTAAGGAACAGCTGCGCGATATCGATACCGTGGCACGCCTTGGCGGTGACGAATTCATCATCCTGTTACCCGGCCTGCAGCAATCCAGTGACGCCGAACACATTGCCAACAAGCTACTGAATTGCTTCGGTGCTCCATTCCAGGCCGGCGAACACGAATTCTTTATCAGTGCCAGCATCGGCACCAGCCTCTATCCCAAGGACGGCAACGACGTCGCCACTCTGGTGAAGAATGCCGACGCCGCCATGTACCGTTCCAAGGCCAAGGGCCGCAACCGGGTCGAAAGCTACACCCGCGACCTCACCGCACAGGCCAGCGAGCGCATTGCCCTGGAGCATGAACTGCGCCGCGCCATTGAACGCAACGAGCTGTCGCTGTACTACCAACCCAAGATCAGCCTGCACCACCCACGCCTGGTAGGCGCCGAAGCCCTGATCCGCTGGCGTCACCCGACCTTTGGCGACGTGCCACCCGAGCACTTCATCTCCCTCGCCGAAGAAAACGGCATGATTCTGCAGATAGGCGATTGGGTGCTGGAACAGGCCTGCCTGCAGATGCACGAGTGGAACAAGCGCTATGAAGGCTTCGGCTCGTTATCGGTCAACCTGGCCGGCGCCCAGCTACGCCAACCCACCCTGCTCGGGCGCATCGAACAACTGCTCAAGGAATACCGGCTCAAGCCCGACCTGCTGCAATTGGAGATCACCGAAAACTTCATCATGAGCCAGGCCGAAGAAGCCCTCGAGGTCCTGCATCAACTCAAACGCCTGGGCGTGCAAATCGCTATCGACGACTTCGGCACCGGCTATTCCTCCCTCAGCTACCTCAAACGCCTGCCCCTGGATTACCTGAAAATCGACCAGTCATTCGTCCGCGGCCTGCCGGACGACACCCACGACGTGGCGATCGTCCGTGCAATCATTGCCCTGGGACGCAGCATGCAATTCACCATCATCGCCGAAGGCGTCGAAACCCAGTCCCAGCAGCAATTCCTCGCCGGCGAAGGCTGCGAACAGATCCAGGGCTACATCGTCAGCCTGCCCCTGCCCGCCGACGAATTCGCCGCGACCTTTCTTCGTATCGCAGTTTCCGACTTTTCGGATAGCACAGCCGAGAAACCACCGTTATAATCCGCGGCCTACTGAGGGCCTATAGCTCAGTTGGTTAGAGCAGAGGACTCATAATCCTTTGGTCCACGGTTCAAGTCCGTGTGGGCCCACCACCTTTGAAAAAGCCGCGCATTGCGCGGCTTTTTCGTGTCTGCTCGAAATGAAACTGGAGGTCCACGAGCAGTTCCTCGCAACAGCCTGGAGATCCGAATCGACGCCGAAATCAGACAGTGAGCCAAATAACCGAAATAATCGGCTCACGGTTTTGCTGCGCAACTGCTCCCAGGGGCGTTAGCTGGGCATGCTCGACGCAGTCGGGCGCGATTCCGAGGAGCAGAGCAGTCTGGATGCCATGCTGCCGAACATCATCACCTCGCTGGCCAGGCGCCTGGGTATTGTTGAAGCGGGTCGCACCAGCGCGCGCTCCGAGCAGGTCAAGGTGCTCAATCGACTTCTGGATGATCGTGAGAAAGGTTTAAATAAGGTATCTGCGCGGCGCAATGCCAAGCCGCAGCGAAGGTATCCAAAGCCACCGCCACCGGTCATTTGAGCGAGCTATTAGAGAAGCAGTGCCTGATACGCTTACCTGGCGGCGGGCGCAGCACCCGATATCAGATCAGTCGATCGGGGCTCGACGCCGAGTAGACACCAGCAACTTTTTCCCAAATTTGCGACCGCCCGACCATTCGTGCACGTTAGGGTTGGTCGCATCTGCAATGTTTTGTTAGATTCGGGCACAGCCCACACCGCAACACATCAGCTTTCAGGAAACAAAAACAACCACGATCAGCCAGCCGTACAACTATCGGACACCGAACATGGATGCAGTTCAGGTACAGCCATTCGTTGACTCCAGATTGAGTCATGCGCGTGATTTCAACGAGTGTCGCAACACCGAGTCCGGTGCGGTGTTCATTATTGCGTCCGGCAACTCGGCCAAAGACTTCCCGCTGGAAGACTTCGCCCACGTCCCGATGATTACCATGAACGGGGCGATTTCGCTGTTCAGTGGCACGGATATCAAGCCGTACTTCTACATCTGTACCGACATGAGCTTTCCCAGCCAGCAACCTGAGTTTTTCGAGCACGCGATGCGCATCAGCCAGCGGGTCGCGCTGTGGGCGGAGTTCGCTCGGCGCACCAACGCGCGGCCCAAAGGCCAGCTGTATACCCTCAAGCGCGCACCGAAACAGACCTGGCTCGACTACTTTCTCAGGAGCAACAAGAACCTGGTGCAGAGTCAGTCTTTGCTCGGGCACCGGGCGAAAAGCATCGGTTTCAGCAAGAACCTCAGCCAAGGCTTCTACGATGCCCGCACTGTCGCCTACCTGGCGCTGCAACTGACCTATCACCTGGGCTTCGACAAGGTCATCCTGGTGGGCGTCGACCTTGACCAGTCCAGCGGGCGTTTCTATGAAAAACCCGGCTCGGTGCTCTCCCCTTGCGGTCTCGACCAGCACTACCCCACGCGCATACTGCCTTCGCTGAAATTGATGAAGAAGAAAGTCATGGGCGAGCGCTTTGCGGTGTACAACCTCTCGCAGAACTCGCGTATTCCAACCACCATCATTCCGAAAATCGACTTGCAGGCGCTGCACACGCTGCTTGGCTGAAACCGCCGACAGACCCGCCATGACGCTGCCGGGGCAGGCATGTACCATGCTCGTCCATCGCTACCCGTGTCGGAGAACACCTTGCCTGTCCCACGCCCGCCTGCGCTCGATGAGATCGACCGCCAACTGATTGCCGCCCTGCAAATCAACGCGCGCGAAAGCGTGGCCATGCTCGCCCGGCAATTGGGCATCGCCCGCACCACGGTGACCTCACGGCTGGCACGCCTGGAAAAAGCCAAGGTGATCACCGGTTATGGCGTTCGTCTCGGCCAACGGGTCGTCGACGGCGGGTTGCAGGCTTACGTCGGCATCACCGTGCAGCCCCGTTCCGGCAAGGAAGTGCTGCGACGCCTAAGCAGCATGGCTCAGGTCCAGCAACTCTGTGCGGTGAGTGGCGAATTCGATTACGTGGCCTGGCTGCGCACTGACTCGCCCGAGCAACTCGACCAGTTGCTCGACCAGATTGGCAGTGTCGACGGCGTCGAGAAGACCACCACGTCGATCATCCTCAGCAGCAAGATCGATCGCGCACAACCAATCTGACCAACATCTTCGTCACAATGCATCACAGATATGCAAAACGACGACACTTTGCGTCTTATTAACGTGCGCTACGCTCCCTAGAATGGCGACAGTCTTTTCCTATACTCAGCCTCCCGTGCGAGTCGCCAGCAAGGTCAGCCATGAACAAGAACAATCGCCATCCTGCAGACGGTAAGAAACCGATCACCATCTTCGGCCCGGACTTTCCCTTCGCCTTCGACGACTGGATCGAACACCCGGCCGGCCTGGGCAGCATCCCTGCGCACAACCATGGCGCCGAAGTGGCGATTGTCGGTGCCGGAATCGCGGGCCTGGTGGCCGCGTACGAGCTGATGAAACTAGGCTTGAAACCGGTCGTCTACGAAGCCTCGAAAATGGGCGGGCGTCTGCGCTCCCAGGCGTTTGAAGGGACCGAAGGCATCGTCGCCGAACTCGGTGGCATGCGTTTCCCGGTGTCGTCCACCGCCTTCTACCACTACGTCGACAAACTCGGTTTGCAAACCAAGCCGTTTCCCAACCCACTGACCCCGGCGTCCGGCAGCACGGTGATCGACCTCGAAGGTCAGACCCACTACGCGCAGAAGCTTGCCGATCTGCCAGCGCTGTTCCAGGAAGTCGCCGACGCGTGGGCCGATGCCCTGGAGGACGGCTCGCGCTTTGGCGAGATCCAGCAGGCGATCCGCGACCGCGACGTACCGCGCCTCAAAGAGCTGTGGAACACCCTGGTGCCGCTGTGGGACGACCGCACCTTCTACGACTTCGTCGCCACCTCAAAAGCGTTCGCCAAGCTGTCGTTCCATCACCGCGAAGTGTTCGGTCAGGTAGGCTTCGGCACCGGCGGCTGGGACTCGGACTTCCCCAACTCGATGCTGGAAATCTTCCGGGTGGTAATGACCAACTGCGATGACCACCAGCACCTGGTGGTCGGCGGCGTCGAGCAGGTGCCGCTGGGCATCTGGCGCCATGTGCCGCAGCGCTGCGCCCACTGGCCGGAAGGCACCAGCCTCAGTTCGCTGCACAACGGCGCGCCACGCACCGGGGTCAAGCGCATCGCCCGCGCCGCCGATGGCCGCTTCAGTGTCACCGATAACTGGGGTGACACCCGCGAATACGCGGCTGTGCTGACCACCTGCCAGAGCTGGCTGCTGACCACCCAGATCGAGTGTGAAGAATCGCTGTTCTCGCAAAAGATGTGGATGGCCCTGGACCGCACCCGCTACATGCAATCGTCGAAGACCTTCGTCATGGTCGACCGGCCGTTCTGGAAAGACAAAGACCCGGAAACCGGCCGCGACCTGATGAGCATGACCCTCACCGATCGCCTGACCCGTGGCACCTATCTGTTCGACAATGGCGACGACAAGCCTGGCGTCATCTGCCTGTCGTACTCATGGATGAGCGATGCCCTGAAAATGCTCCCGCAACCGATCGACAAGCGGGTGAAACTGGCGCTGGATGCCCTGAAGAAGATCTACCCGAAAGTCGACATCGCCGCGCGGATCATCGGCGACCCGATTACCGTGTCCTGGGAAGCCGATCCGCATTTTCTCGGTGCATTCAAAGGCGCGCTGCCGGGCCACTACCGCTACAACCAGCGGATGTATGCGCACTTCATGCAGCAGGACATGCCGGCCGAACAGCGCGGGATTTTTATTGCCGGCGACGACGTATCCTGGACCCCGGCCTGGGTCGAAGGCGCGGTACAGACCTCGCTCAACGCGGTGTGGGGCATCATGAACCACTTTGGCGGGCAGACCCATGCCGAGAACCCGGGACCGGGTGATGTATTCAGCGAGATCGGTCCGATCGCACTGCCCGAGTAAGAGGAGTCCGAAATGCGCGTAGCCCTTTACCAATGCCCGCCGCTGCCGCTCGACGTCGCCGGCAATCTGCGACGCTTGAAGCAGGTTGCCAATGAAGCCAGCGGCGCCGATTTGCTGGTGTTGCCGGAAATGTTCCTGACCGGCTACAACATCGGCGCCGAAGCGGTGGGTGCATTGGCGGAGGTCAGCAACGGCGATTCCGCACAGCAGATCGCCAGCATCGCCAAGGCTGCCGGGATGGCCATTGTCTATGGCTATCCCGAACGGGCCGAGGACGGGCAGATCTACAACGCCGTGCAACTGATCGACGCGAAAGGCGAGCGCCTGTGCAACTACCGCAAGACGCACCTGTTTGGCGACCTCGATCACTCGATGTTCAGCGCCGGGCAGGATCAGTTGCCGATTGTCCAGCTCAACGGCTGGAAGCTCGGCTTCCTGATCTGCTACGACCTCGAGTTCCCGGAAAATGCCCGGCGCCTGGCCCTGGCCGGAGCCGAGCTGATCCTGGTACCGACCGCCAACATGACGCCCTTTGACTTCATCGCCGACGTCACCGTGCGTTCGCGGGCCTACGAGAATCAATGCTACGTGGCCTATGCCAATTACTGCGGCAGTGAGGAGCAAATTCACTACTGCGGTCAAAGCAGCATTGCCGCTCCGGATGGCAGCCGCATCGCCCAGGCCGGACTGGATGAAGCCCTGATTGTTGGCACCCTCGATCGGCCGTTGATGGTCAAATCACGCTCCGAAAACCGCTATTTCCTCGACCGGCGTCCCGAGCTGTACGGCGAGCCGGACAAGCACTGACCCGGGCTTTTCGCTAGCATGAGCACTTACCCAGTTGCGGAAGTGCTCATGCCTGCGCCGATCCACCTTCTCCCCCATAGCGAAACCCTGGCCAATGGCTTGCGGGTATCGCTTCGTCACGCCCCCGGCTTGCAACGCTGCGCCGCAGTCTTGCGTGTCGCTGCCGGCAGCCACGATGCACCCTCGGCCTGGCCAGGACTGGCGCATTTTCTTGAGCACCTGTTGTTTCTCGGGACTGAACGCTTCCCCGCCGCTGACGGGTTGATGGCTTACGTGCAACGTCACGGTGGCCAATTGAACGCGCGGACCAACGATCGCCACACCGACTACTTCTTCGAGTTACCGCCGCAGACCTTTGCCGGCGGACTGGAGCGTTTGTGCGACATGCTGGCCCACGCCCGCCTCGACCCCGAAGATCAACTGCGTGAGCGAGAAGTGCTGGAGGCGGAATTTATCGCCTGGTCGCGGGATGCCACGGCCCAACAACGCCAGGCCTTGTTTGCCGGATTGGCGGAGGATCATCCACTGCGTGGCTTCCACGCCGGCAACCGGGACAGCCTGGCGGTCCAACAGCCGCAGTTCCAACAGGCCCTGAACCACTGGTATCGACACTTTTACCAGACCGGGCAGATGACCCTGAGCCTGGTCGGCCCTCAGCCTGTGGATGAATTGCGCCAACTGGCGCAAAGCCTCAGCGCCCCGCTCCCCAACGGTGAGCGCCAGGGGCAAACGCCTCCTCCAGCCTTGATGACGACGACCGAGCAGCATTATCAACAGACTGACGGACACCGGCTCAATCTGCTGTTCGTCCTGCATGGGTTGCCGGACGGGGCCGAGCAGGCACTGGATTTCCTCTGCACCTGGCTCAACGCCTCGAAGCCCGGTGGCCTGCTGGCCGAATTACGTAATCGTCAATGGGTCGACAGTCTGAGCGCCAAACCGCTCTACCACTTTACCGGCCAAGCCTTGCTGCACGTTGAGTTCGATCTCAGTGACGCTGGCCGAAAGCACACCGAGAGCATCCGTGATCTGCTCAACGATTGGCTGAGTTTTTTTGCCCGACAAGCGGACTGGCCGGCGTTGCGCGAAGAGTACGCCCTGCTGCAACAGCGCAAGCGCCAATCAAGCAACGCCCTGGCCCTCGCCCGCCTGGACAACCAGGCGCTGCAGAGCTTCGCGCCCGAGAACCTGGTGCCAACGCTCAACACGATCGTGCAGCAACTCAATCCCGCACCTGTGGATAACCCGGCCAGCCATTGGCAGTTGCCGCCCCCCAATGGATTTCTGCGCAGCGCCGAAGAACCACCATCGGCCGGGCTGATTCGTGGGCAGACCAGCGCTCACCGCGGCCTGCGTACCTTCGCCCAGGACCGAACCCGTGGCCGCCGCGAGCGTTCGTCCATGCAGTTCAGCCAGGCCCTGCCCGATAGCAGCGGCGAAGGCGCGTTGTGTCTAAGCTGGCATTTCGATGCAGCGCCTGCGGGCGAGTTGCATGCCACCCTGGTACACAGCCTGCAGTCGCTGATCGAGGACGCGAGCCAGGCGGGCGTCGAGTTGTCGTTCAGCGAAATCGGCAATCAATGGCAGCTGAAACTTAGCGGCTGGCTCGAGCCGCTGCCGGCGATCCTCGAACAGGCACTCCAACGCCTGACAAACCCCGCCGCAGCATCCCGCTCAGCCGCTGCGACGCCCGTCCCGTTAATCGCGATTCGACAACTGCTCAAGGCGTTGCCACAGGTTTGCCTCGACGCCCCGGCCGCCCCCGCTCTCAATGATCTGCATTCATTCTGGGCCAGCGCACAGTGGCATGGCCTGGCGGCAGGCCTGCCCGCCAGCGTGCAAACGGCGGTGACCCGCGTGCTCGCTCAAGTGCCCGGGACACCCGCCAATGAGCTGCCTTCATCGATGTCGATTAACGGACAACGCCTGTGGAGTGAGTTTCCGGACCACGGCACCGAGCAGGCTATCCTGCTGTTTTGTCCCACACCTACTCAGTCATTGGCTGACGAAGCCGCCTGGCGAATGCTTGCCCACCTCTGCCAGACGCCCTACTACCAGCGCCTTCGCGTCGAGTTGCAACTGGGCTATGCAGTGTTCAGCGGGGTGCGGCAAATCAACGGCCAAACCGGACTGTTGTTCGGTGTGCAGTCGCCAAATGTCAGCGCAACGGATCTTCTCGAGCACATCCTGACCTTCTCGCAGAGCCTGCCCCAGTTGATCGATAGCCTCTCTGACCAGGCGCTCCAGGATCAATTGCAGAGCCTCGCGGGACAACTTGAGCGCAGCAACCTGACATTGCCCCAGGCATTCGAGCTGCTGTGGCAGGGCAAACTGGCCAACCACTCGTCGGAATACCTGGTGCAACTGCATCAGTCCATTTTGCAGCTGCAACGCAGTGAGCTGCTGGACGCGGCTCGGCGCCTGAATCAGGCCGAGGGCGGCTGGAGAGGCCTGGCGAATGCGGCTTGCTCGCCGGATTGGCAACCAAACCCGCGATCCTTACCGCAGGTGTAACGGCTTTTCTTCAAGAGAGGACTGCAATAAGAAGAAACGTTTCAGTAAGATAGGCACCTAAGCATCTGAACATCTCCCGCTGGAGGTGGACTATATGTATAGGTTCAGTCGTACTACCCGCTTGAAGGAGCTTTCTCATGACTTGGTCAAAACCTGCTTACACCGATCTGCGTATCGGCTTTGAAGTCACCATGTACTTCGCCAGCCGTTGATCCTGCCTTCGGGTAGAACATGCGGTATCACGCCTCGGCCAACCCGGGGCGTTTTCATTTTTAGCGTTGATGTCTTGGAGCACCCATGTTTATCCAGATCCTCGGCTCCGCGGCTGGCGGCGGCTTCCCCCAATGGAACTGCAACTGCGCCAACTGCGCCGGCTTTCGCGACGGCAGCTTGCGGGCACAGGCGCGCAGCCAATCGTCCATCGCGATTTCCGATGATGGCCTGAACTGGGTCCTGTGCAACGCCTCTCCGGATATCCGCGCGCAACTCCAGGGTTTTGCGCCGATGCAGCCCGGCCGCGCCCTGCGTGATACCGGAATCGGCGCGATCATCCTGATGGACAGCCAGATCGATCACACCACCGGCCTGCTGATGCTGCGCGAAGGGTGCCCGCATCAGGTCTGGTGCACCGACATGGTCCATGAAGACCTGAGCAGCGGCTTCCCGCTGTTCACCATGCTCAGCCACTGGAATGGCGGTTTGAACTGGAACCGCATCGAGCTGGACCAGAGCTTCAGCATCCCGGCCTGCCCGAATCTGCGTTTCACCCCGCTGCCCCTGCGCAGTGCCGCGCCGCCGTACTCCCCGCACCGCTTCGACCCGCACCCGGGCGACAACATCGGCCTGATCGTCGAGGACCTGCGCACCGGCGGTAAATTGTTCTACGCCCCGGGCCTGGGCAAGGTCGACGGTCCCTTGCTGGAGATCATGAGCGACAGCAATTGCCTGCTGGTAGACGGCACCCTGTGGGACGACGACGAAATGCAGCGTCGCGGCGTCGGCACCCGCACCGGTCGGGAGATGGGCCATCTGGCGCAGAACGGCCCGGGCGGCATGCTCGAAGTGCTCGAACAATTGCCTCGCCAGCGCAAGGTGCTGATCCACATCAACAACACCAACCCGATCCTTGACGAGGATTCGCCCGAGCGCGCGGAGCTGGTGCGGCGCAATGTCGAAGTGGCGTATGACGGCATGAGTATCGAGTTGTAGCGGATGGCCCTATCACGGGCGCCCGACCAGACACCCAGAATCCACCGGCCATACCCCGGAGCCCCGCAATGACCAACCTCCCCCTATCCCCCGCAGATTTCGAAGCCGCCCTGCGTACCAAGGGCGCCTATTACCACATCCACCACCCGTACCACGTGGCGATGTATGAAGGCCGGGCCACCCGCGAGCAGATCCAGGGCTGGGTCGCCAACCGCTTCTACTATCAGGTGAACATCCCCCTGAAGGACGCGGCGATCCTCGCCAATTGCCCGGACCGCGAAATCCGCCGCGAATGGATTCAGCGCCTGCTCGACCACGATGGCGCCCCCGGCGAGGACGGCGGCATCGAAGCCTGGTTGCGCCTGGGCCAGGCCGTCGGGCTCGACCCGGACCAACTGCGCTCCCAGGAACTGGTGTTGCCCGGGGTGCGTTTCGCCGTGGACGCTTACGTCAACTTCGCCCGCCGCGCCAATTGGCAGGAAGCCGCCAGCAGCTCACTGACCGAACTGTTCGCCCCGCAGATCCACCAATCGCGCCTCGACAGCTGGCCACAGCACTACCCGTGGATCGACCCGGCCGGCTATGAGTATTTCCGTACGCGCCTGGGCCAGGCGCGGCGCGATGTCGAGCATGGGCTGGCGATTACCCTGCAGCACTACACCACTTACGAAGGCCAGCAGCGCATGCTGGAAATTCTTCAATTCAAACTGGACATACTTTGGAGCATGCTCGATGCCATGAGCATGGCCTACGAACTGAATCGCCCGCCTTATCACAGCGTGACCGGACAACGGGTCTGGCATAAAGGGATCGCCCTATGAGTTTCGACCGCAGCAAAACCCCGACCTGGCGTCCTGGCTACCGCTTCCAGTACGAGCCGGCGCAAAAAGGCCACGTGCTGCTTTACCCCGAAGGCATGATCAAACTCAACGACAGCGCTGCGCTGATTGGTGGGCTGATCGACGGCCAGCGTGATGTCGCCGCTATCATTGCGGAACTCGACCAGCAGTTCCCCGGTGTGCCGGAGCTCGGCGAGGACATCGAGCAATTCATGGAGGTCGCCCGTGCACAGCACTGGATCGAACTCGGCTGAGCCATCGGCCCTGCCGGCCAAGCCCGAGATCGGCCTGCCGTTGTGGCTGCTCGCCGAGCTGACCTACCGCTGCCCCTTGCAATGCCCTTACTGCTCCAACCCGCTGGACTTCGCCGAGCAGGGCAAAGAGCTGACCACCGAGCAATGGCTCAAGGTGTTTCGCGAAGCGCGGGAGATGGGCGCCGCCCAACTGGGCTTTTCCGGCGGCGAGCCGCTGGTGCGCCAGGACCTCGCCGAACTGATCGGCGAGGCACGCAAGCTGGGCTTCTACACCAACCTGATCACCTCCGGCATTGGCCTCACCGAACAAAAAATCAGCGACTTCAAGAAGGCTGGTCTCGACCACATTCAGATCAGTTTCCAGGCCAGCGACGAGCAGGTGAACAACCTCCTCGCCGGCTCGAAAAAAGCCTTCGCGCAGAAGCTGGAAATGGCCCGCGCGGTGAAAGCCCACGGCTATCCGATGGTGCTGAACTTCGTCACCCACCGGCACAACATCGACAAGATCGACCGCATCATCGAGCTGTGCATCGCACTCGAAGCGGACTTCGTCGAACTCGCCACCTGCCAGTTCTACGGCTGGGCCCAGCTCAACCGCGTGGGCCTGCTGCCAACCCGCGAACAACTGGTACGGGCCGAACGGATCACCAATGAATACCGGGCGAAACTCGAGGCCGAGGGCCATCCCTGCAAGCTGATTTTCGTCACACCGGATTACTACGAAGAACGCCCCAAGGCCTGCATGAACGGTTGGGGCAGTATTTTTCTGACCGTGACTCCAGACGGCACCGCCCTGCCTTGTCATGGCGCCCGACAGTTGCCAGTGCAATTTCCCAACGTGCGCGAACACAGCATGCAGCACATCTGGTACGACTCGTTCGGCTTCAACCGCTTCCGTGGATACGACTGGATGCCGGAACCCTGCCGCTCCTGCGATGAGAAGGAAAAAGACTTCGGCGGCTGCCGCTGCCAGGCGTTCATGCTCACCGGCGACGCCAGCAATGCCGATCCGGTGTGCAGCAAATCCCCTCAGCACGGCGTGATCCTCAAGGCCCGCGAAGAAGCCGAGCACGCCACCCAGACCATCGAACAACTGGCCTTTCGCAATGAACGAAACTCTCGCCTCATCGTTAAAGGCTGACGCCTTGAGCGCCCTGCAAGCCGTGTCCGCCGGTGTCGATTTTGCCGACTTGCGGGTCGGCAGCCAGGGCGTGTTCTGGAACGAATACCGACCCGAAGACGCGGCCTGCCGAATCTGGCACTGGCAGAATGGTCGCGCCGTTTGCCTGACACCCACCGGGTTCAGCGTGCGCAGTCGGGTCTATGAGTACGGCGGCGGTTCGTTCTGCCTGAGCGATGGCGGCGTGGTGTTCGTCAACGAGACCGACCAGCAATTGTATTGCCAATCCCTGGCCGGTGAAGCTCCGAACGCGCTGACCTGCGGTGACTGTCGCTACGGCGATCTGCAATACAGCAACGGCCAGGTCTTGGCCGTCGAGGAACAGGGCAAACAGCACCGGCTGGTGGCCATCGACCTGCAAGGAGGGCAACGCCACCTGTTGGCAGAAGGCGCTGATTTTTACGCCGCACCGACCTTGAGTGCCGACGCTCGACAACTGGCCTGGATCGAGTGGAGCCGTCCACACCAGCCTTGGACCGCGACACGCTTGATGCTCGCCGAACGCAATGCCGCTGGCGACTTCGCCGCACCGCGCTGCGTGGCCGGCGCAACGTTCGAGGAGTCGCTGCAACAACCGCGCTTCGATGCCGCCGGGCGCCTGTATTGTCTGACCGACCGGGACGGCTTCTGGCAACCGTGGGTCGAGACTGAATCAGGTTTGCAGCCGCTCACCAGCAGCGCGGCGGACCACGCGCCGGCGCCCTGGCAACTGGGGGGCAGCAGTTGGCTGGCGCTGGGACCAGAGCACTACCTGGCGAGTTGGACCCTTGAAGGCTTTGGCCGCCTGGGTATCCGCGATGGCGAGCAGCTCGACGACTACACCGGGCGCTTCAGCCGCTTTCGCAACCTGGCGCTGGATGAGCAACACATCTACGCCATCGCCGCGTCGCCGGTCAGCCCTTCGGCGGTGGTCGCCATCGACCGGCGCAGTCATCAGGTCAAGGTGCTGGCTGGCGGCGTTGCGTTACTGCCCGCCGAGCAGATCAGCCACCCGCAAACCCTGCGCTATCCCAGCGGCGAGGGTGAAGCCCACGGGTTCTTTTATCCGGCCATGGGCGGCTCAACGAAACCGCCGCTGGTGGTATTCATCCATGGCGGACCGACCTCGGCCTGCTATCCGATGCTCGATCCGCGTATCCAGTATTGGGCACAGCGCGGGTTCGCCGTGGCCGACCTCAACTATCGCGGTAGCAGTGGCTACGGCCGGGCGTATCGGCAGGCGTTGCATTTGCGCTGGGGTGAGGTGGATGTCGAAGACGCCTGCGCGGTGGTCAGCTACCTCGCCGGACAGGGCTTGATCGATGGCGAGCAGGCGTTCATTCGCGGTGGCAGTGCCGGAGGCTACACCACCCTGTGCGCCCTGGCCTTTCACCAGGTTTTCAGTGCCGGCGCCAGCCTCTACGGGGTCAGTGATCCGGTGGCGCTGGGGCGCGCGACTCACAAATTCGAGGGCGATTACCTGGACTGGCTGATCGGCGACCCGCAGGTCGACGCCAAACGCTACGCCGCCCGCACGCCGCTGCTGCACGCCGGAAATATTCGGGTGCCGGTGATTTTCTTTCAGGGTGAACTAGACGCCGTGGTCGTGCCGCAACAGACCCGCGACATGCTCAAGGCCCTGCAGGACAATGGCATCGCGGCCCAGGCCCACTACTACGCGGATGAGCGTCACGGCTTTCGCAAGGCCAGCAACCAGGCCCATGCGCTGGAGCAGGAGTGGCTGTTTTATCGCGAGGTGATGCAGCGCGGCAAAGATTGATCGCAGCGCGGGTTGGCGCTGCGATCCATAGGTTCAGCGTTTGGCGATGATGTACACCGCGTGGACGATACCCGGGATGTAGCCGCACAGGGTCAGCAGAATGTTCAACCAGAACGCGCCGCCAAATCCCACTTGCAGAAACACGCCCAGTGGCGGCAACAGAATGGCGATGATGATGCGAATGAAATCCATAGAGCGGCTCCTTGGTCAGGTGGGCTGCGATCAGCCACACAACTAATCGACCAATGGCGCTCGCCGGGGTTCCGTGGTGCGATTCAAACAGTAGTATCGCGAAACATACACGGCGCCCTCGGATTTCTCGCAAGCAAGCTCGCGCCTACAAAGCCTGGAGAAAGCCGCACAAAAAAAACGCCCCATGCCAAAGGGATCAGGCATGGGGCGTTGCGTTAAACCGCGAGACGGTTCGGGAATTCGGGAGCGCGATCGACTCAGACGGCGATGCCTTTGCGGCATTGCAGTTGCGCGGTACGCACCCGGGAAAAGGCCCGCGCGAGGCGCAGGAGCATTTCGTCGATGTTGCCCTTGCTCACACTCAGGGCTGGGGTGAAGCGCAGGCAATCGGCGGTCGGAGCGCTGATCAGCAAGCCCTCGAACAACGCCGCCTTGACCACCGCTTCGGCGCAGTCATCGCTGAGGGTCAGGCCCCAGAGCAGCCCTTGACCACGCAGTTCGCCATGCCCATAACGATTAGCCAGGCGACTCAGGCCTTCGCGCAGGTGCTGGGCACTGTCGCGCAGGTGTTCGACGAAGCCGTGATCGAGCACGCTGTCGAGCACTGCCACGCCCGCCACGGCCATCAGGGCGTTGCCGTGAGGGCCGCCATCCAGATCGCCTGGTTCGAAACAACAGGCATTGCCACGGGCCAGCAAGGCCGCGACCGGCACGCCGCCACCGAGGCCGTTGCCCAGGGCTACGATGTCAGCTCGCACCCCGTAATACTGCTCAGCCAGGACATGCCCGCAACGGCCGACACCCGTCTGCACTTCGTCAAGAATCAACAGGATCCCCAACTCACGACACAAACGCTCGACACCCTTGAGGTAATGCTCGGTAGCGGGCACGACACCAGCGGCGGTCTGGATCGGCTCCAGCATGATCGCCACCGTTTGCGCGTCCACCGCCGCATGCAGCGCCGGCAAGTCATTGAAGGGCACGCAGTCAGAGGCCGGCAGGTGTTTAGCGTGACGGCTACCGCAGGCGGTAATGATTCGCGAGGCACCGCCACGATGCAACTGGCCCCATTTACGCGCCAGGTGCATCGCTGCTTCGCAGGCTTCACTGCCGGTGTTGAGCAGATAAACCTGATCGCTGCCAGTGCTGGTGCACAAGCGCTCGGCCAGGTTCAACTGACTGCGGTTGAGCAGTCCGCAGCCCGGATTGATCAAGGCCTGAGCCTGCCCCGCCAGAGCTTTGACCAAAACCGTCGGGCTGTGACCGAGGCTATTGGCGCCCCCACCCTGAGTGAAATCCAGATAGGCGCGGTCGTCGCTGTCCCACAGCCAGGAACCCTGGCCACGAATAAAGACTTGCGCAGCGTGCTCGACACTCGTCATCAGATACTCGCGCGAAGGACTATGGCTGGCGGCAGATTGAAAACCCTCGGCCGCCAGGTCATCGAGGCTTGGCGGCGAGCGACGCAGATTGAACAGGTTCATGCACTCAAGCCCTCCAGGGGCAGGCCGAGCAAGCGGGCCGACCAGTCCTCGACACGACCAGTGCGCAAGCGCTTGATCGCCATGTCACGCCAGCGCGAAGACAGCGCCGGACAATCGATCAGTTTTTTCAAGCCGCCATGCTCCAGCGGTTCGCGATAGAAACTTCGCAACGCCGCGGCCACGCTCAGGCCGGGATAACTGCGCTGGATCAGTTCAAAAGGTTGCTCGGCGCTGACGAAGCCAGGCTTGAGCACACGGTAGAACCAGCCACAACGCCCGGTGTCCTGGGCCAGTTGCGGCAGGATCGGCAGACCCCAGCGATGGCTCAGGCGATAGCACGGCGAGCGCGGCTGGCTCACCTGTAACAAGGCGCCGCCCCAGCGAAACAAATCGCCCAGGCACACATGCTCTTCGGTCAGGCCGTGGGTCGAAAGGTTTTCGCCGAACGCCGGGGCGCACCAATCGATCTGTGGATAACGTCTGCGCCAATAGGCGTAGTGCTCGGCCGGGTAGTGGTGCAGTGCGCGCTCAGGCCCGGTGTGAAAGCGCGGATCGCCGTGCTCGTCGCTGCCCAGGCCCTGTGGCCACAACCAGAGTCGATTGGCAATCAGCTGTTTGTCGGTATCGCTGATCAAACCCTGACCAAGATTTTTTGCCTTGCCTATGTAAACACCATCAACGTAAACGGTATTCATCGCCCTATCTGGACCTGTAAGCCTTGTGAATACGGTTAGACTAGACTTCTGCAAGGCACTGAGCCATTTCGATTTCCCAGCTTTATCGATAAGAAATACTTATGGATTTTAAACAACTGCGTTATTTCGTCGCGGTGTACGAAGAAGGCCATGTCGGGCGGGCCGCCGAACGCCTGTCGATCTCCCAGCCGGCGCTTTCGCAGCAGATCCGCCAACTGGAACAGAACCTCGACGTCAGTCTGTTCGAGCGCAGCAGCAAACGCCTGCTACCGACCCTGGCCGCGCACACCCTGTACAACCACGCCCTGCCCCTGCTTGACGGCTTGCAGCGGGCCCGCGAGGCGTTGGGCAATTTCAAGGGCCAAGCCCTGCGCACCC
Organism: Pseudomonas sp. Pse1; assembly: GCF_024519635.1. Lineage (NCBI taxonomy): Bacteria > Pseudomonadati > Pseudomonadota > Gammaproteobacteria > Pseudomonadales > Pseudomonadaceae > Pseudomonas > Pseudomonas sp. Pse1. The sequence goes on along the minus strand of NZ_JALJRO010000019.1, from coordinate 40,260 downwards.
TGGCCATCGGCGTGCTGCAGACCGTGCATACCAGCCTGGTGCCGAAAATGCTCGAACGGGTGCGCACCGCGCAACCTCATCTGGTGGTGCAGATCTACGAATTGACCGGGCTGGAAATCGAAAGGCGCCTGCTCAACGGCTCGCTGGACATTGGCATCAGCTATCTGCCGCCGCGCCAGCCGGGTCTGCATGGGGTGTTGCTGTACGAAGATGAACTGACCCTGGTCATCCCCAACGACCATCCACTGCGGGAATTCAAGAAAGTCTCCATGAGTCAGGCGGCCGAACTGCCGATGCTGCTGTTGGGCGAAGAATTCCAGATCCGCCAGATCTGGCAGGGGCAACTGGCCAGCCTCGGACGCCGCCCGCAAGTGCAGGCCGAACTGAACAATATGGCGGGGATTCTCGACAGCTTGCCGCACACCCGGTTGGCAACCGTCCTACCCGGGCGTTCGCAACAGGAACACGCCAATCGGGCGCTGCTGTGGAAACCTTTGAGTGAGCCGCGAGTGCCGCTGAAGATCGGCCTGGTCTGTCGCGATGTGCAACGCCAGCAAGCGACGCTGGAGTTGTTACGCAATCTGCTGGAGGAGGTGATGCATGGCCCGGACGGGCGCTTGGCGAACCCTGGCGTGCTCGACGTACAGGGGTGAAAAACGAAGGCAACTTTTCTTGAGACCAAAGAAAACCCCGCCGAAGCGGGGCTTTGCAGACTGTTTCCCTGACATCCATTTCACTCCGCCGTCCTGGCAGAATCCTACGTGTCCGTGTTGTTGCTTTGCGCTTCCTGCGCGACGTCCATGTGAGCTAGATTAGCTTCGGATCCAATCTGCGAACAGGGGAGAACAGCAGCACGTCACGTAAGCAAATGCTTACATGCGGTTACATACCTCAGAATTGCCCTGCATCCAGCAGGTACAACGACTCGCTACCGGCCTTGACCGAGGCGCTCAGCGAGTGAATCCGTGGTAGCAGGCGGGCAAAGTAGAAGCGTGCGGTGCCCAGTTTGCTGGCATAGAAATCGTCCTCTGTCTCCTTTCCGAAAGCGGCCTTGGCCATCAGCGCCCACATGTAGGCATAAGCGACATAACCGAACACCTGCAAGTATTCGACCGAGGCCGCACCGATTTCGTTCGGGTTGTTTTTTACCCGATCCAGCAACCACGCCGTCAACTCGTCGAGAGTGTCCACTGCCGCGTTCAACGGCTGGATGAATTCGCTGAGGTCAGCATTGGCGGCTGCAGTGAAGTGACGGATTTCATCGGCAAACAACTTATAGAAAGCACCGCCGCTGCCGACCACCTTGCGCCCCACCAGGTCCAGCGCCTGAATACCGTTGGTGCCTTCGTAGATCTGGGTGATACGCACGTCGCGCACCAGTTGCTCCTGGCCCCACTCGCGGATGTAGCCATGGCCGCCGAACACTTGCTGGCCGTGCACCGTGGTTTCCAGGCCGAGGTCGGTGAGGAAAGCCTTAGCCACAGGCGTCAGCAACGCCACCAGGTCCTCGGCGCGCTTGCGGGTGGCCGCGTCTTCGCTGAACTTGGCGGTGTCGAGTTGCATGGCGACATAGGTGGAGAACGCGCGACCGCCTTCGTTCGAGGCTTTCATGGTCAACAGCATGCGGCGTACGTCCGGATGGACGATGATCGGGTCGGCGACCTTGTCCTTGTTCTGCGCGCCGGTTGGCGCACGGCTTTGCAGACGATCACGGGCGTACTCGACGGCGTTCTGGTACGACCGCTCGCCCGTAGCCAGGCCCTGAATGCCGACACCCAGGCGCTCGTAGTTCATCATGGTGAACATCGCCGCCAGCCCTTTGTTCGGCTCGCCGACCAGGTAACCAACGGCTTCGTCAAAGTTCATGACACAGGTGGCGGACGCCTGGATGCCCATCTTGTGTTCAATCGAACCGCAGTTGGCCGGGTTGCGCGCACCCAGGCTGCCATCGGCGTTGACCATGAATTTCGGCACCAGGAACAGCGAAATGCCTTTCGGCCCCGCCGGCGCATCCGGCAGTTTGGCCAACACCAGGTGAATGATGTTTTCGGTCAGGTCGTGCTCACCGCCGGTGATGAAAATCTTGGTGCCGCTGACCTTGTACGAACCATCGGCCTGCGGTTCGGCCTTGGTGCGGATGATCCCCAGGTCGGTACCGGCGTGGGGCTCGGTCAGGCACATGGAGCCGGCCCAGACTCCGGCGTACATGTTCGGCAGGTAAGCGGCTTTCAGCTCTTCGCTGGCGTGGGCATTGATCGACAGGCAAGCGCCGGCGGTGAGCATCGGATACAGGCCGAATGACAGGCTGGCGGAGTTGACCATTTCCTCGACTTGGGCCGAGACCGCCTTGGGCATGCCCATGCCACCGAAGGCAGGATCACCGCCGACGCCGACCCAACCACCTTCAGCATAAGTCTGATAGGCCTGTGGGAAACCGGCCGGAGTGGTCACGGCACCGTCGCTCCAGTGGCAACCTTCTTCGTCAGCAGAACGGCTCAGCGGCGCGATACTTTTGCTGGTGACTTTGCCGGCTTCCTCGAGGATCGCCTCGACGGTTTCAGCATCGACGGTGTCGGCCAGCGCCGGGAGTTCAGCCCACAGCTTGGCGACCTCGAACACTTCATTGAGGACGAAGCGCATATCGCGCAGGGGCGCTTTGTAGTCAGCCATGGCAAACCTCGCAAGAACATGAAAAGTGAGTCCCAGGATCGGGATTCAAACAAGTCCCCGAGTGTACCCGAACAACTTTTGCGACACATAGGGTCAACTCGTGACTTGTTTGTAATTTTTAGTCATCAACAAAAAAGCCGCCGCCCGCAGCAACGACTACCAGCATAGCGGCAGGTTTACTGCAGACGGCGGCCTTGGCGATTCGCCGCTGCTTTTAGAGCGCGAACAACTCGGCCGGCAACTTCATCAGGCAATCGCTGCCCGCCTCCACGGCGGCGCGATGGGTGGCAGTGCGCGGCAGCAGACGCTTGAAGTAGAACTCACAGGCGGCCAGCTTGCCCTGGCAAAGCTCTTCATCACCCTCGCCTTCCTGCAATTGCGCCTGGGCCACCAGGGCCATGCGCAACCACAGGTAAGCCAGGACGATGTAACCGCTGTACATCAGGTAATCCAGCGCGGCAGCACCGACCTCGTCGGGATTCTTCATCGCCGCCATGCCGACCTGCGTGGTCAACTCGCCCCACTGCCGATTGAGTCCATCGAGCTGTGCCACATATGCCTTGAGTTGTGGATGCTCGGCGTTGGCTTCGCAGAATTTGTGGACAATCTTAGTAAAGCCCCGCAGCAGCTTGCCCTGGCTGCCCAGCACTTTGCGCCCCAGCAGATCCAGTGCCTGAATGCCGTTGGTGCCCTCATAGATCGGTGCAATGCGGCAGTCGCGCACAAGCTGTTCCATGCCCCACTCGCGGATAAACCCGTGGCCGCCAAACACCTGCATGCCATGGTTGGTCACCTCCAGGCCGGTCTCGGTCATGAACGCTTTGCAGATCGGCGTGAGGAACGCCAACAGGTCCTCGGCGTCCTGGCGCTGGCCGGGGTCGGCCGACAGATGCGCGGCATCGAGCAGTTGTGCGGTGAAATAGGTCAGCGCCCGATTGCCTTCGTTGAAGGCTTTCATGGTCAACAGCATGCGTCGCACATCGGGGTGGACGATGATCGGATCGGCGGCCTTTTCCGGCGCCTTGGGTCCGGTCAACGCGCGCATCTGCAGGCGCTCGTTGGCGTATTTGATCGCCCCCTGGAAGCTCGCTTCACCCAGACACAAGCCCTGCATGCCGGTGCCGAGCCGAGCGTGGTTCATCATGGTGAACATGCAATTGAGGCCCTTGTTCGCCTCGCCAATCAGGAACCCGGTGGCGCCATCGAAGTTCAGCACGCAAGTGGCCGACGCCTTGATGCCCATCTTGTGTTCAATCGAGCCACAGGACACGCCGTTACGCACTCCGGCCTCACCCGCTGCATCGGGCAAAAACTTAGGCACGATAAACAGCGAGATGCCCTTGGTCCCGGCCGGTGCATCCGGCAACTTGGCCAGCACCAGATGAATGATGTTGTCGCTCATGTCGTGCTCGCCGGCAGAGATGAAAATCTTGCTGCCGGAGATCGCGTAACTGCCGTCGGCCTGTGGTACCGCGCGGGTTTTGATAATGCCCAGGTCGGTGCCGCAATGGGCCTCGGTCAGGCACATGGTGCCGGTCCATTGCCCGGCCGTGAGTTTGCTCAGGTAGATGCTTTTCTGCTGCTCGGTGCCGTGAGCGTGGATCGCCGACATCGCACCGTGGGTCAGCCCCGGGTACATGCCCCAGGAGGTGTTGCTGGAGCCGACCATTTCACTGATCACCAGCCCCAGCGAACTCGGCAAGCCCTGGCCGCCATAGACCGGATCCGCCGCCAGACCGTGCCAGCCACCTTCGACATACTGGGCGAAGGCCTGCTTGAAACCCTTGGGCGTGGTCACCACGCCATTGTCGAAATGACAGCCCTCTTCGTCACCCGAGCGATTCAACGGCGCCAGCACGTTTTCGCAGAACCGCGCGCCCTCCTCGAGAATCGCGCTGATCATGTCCGGGCTGGCGTCAACGGCGCCCAGCGCAGCGTAGTTGGCGTGGAAATCAAACACGTGGTCGATCAGAAAACGCATGTCACGCAGGGGAGCTTTGTACTCAGGCATGGTCATTCCTCAGTCAGCAGATCAGACCAAACTACTGCCCCGCATCACCCTGGACAATCACCGTGCAGACGCTGAATGCGTCATCATCACTCAATCCACAGCCTCGGCGCTGCGCACCGCGCCACGGCGGTTCTGACCGAAGGCCATGACACAATTTCGCCCCGCGCCCTTGGCACTGTAGAGCGCCTGGTCGGCGCTTTTCAGCACCTGGTCCGGCGTGCGCTGCTCGAGGCGTTCGGCCACGCCAATGCTGACCGTCACCGAGACCACCGAGGCGCTGGCACCGGAGCGCCGCTGGCGACCCTGCTGATCGTCCTTGGGGCGACTGTCCTGATTGCGCAGGTGCATCTGGTAGCTGGCAATCGACTCGCGGATTTCCTCCAGGTGCGGCAGGCATTCTTCGAGCGAACGCGCCGCGAACACCAGAGCAAACTCTCCCCCGCCATAACGATAGGCACGGCCGCCGCCACCAATTTTCGACAGCTTGCTGGCCACCAGGCGCAGGACCTGGTCACCGACGTCGTGGCCGTGGGTGTCGTTGAATTTCTTGAAGTGATCGACGTCGCTCATGGCCAATACATAGTTACGGCCCAGGCGCTGCAAACGTTCATTCAGCGCCCGCCGTCCGGGCAAGCCGGTCAGCTCATCGCGAAACGCCATCTGATAAGCCTCATGCGCAACCGCCGCAGCGATCATCAGCATCACCTGGCTGCACATGATGTTCAGGGTGAAGGGCAGGATGAAGGTCTTGGGCAGCATCCAGAACAACCCGAGCAAGCCCACCAGTTGCGCCGCGTGCAGCGGCCGTGGATGGCGCCAGTACTGGAATGCCAGCAACAGGAAGGCGGCGATGAACGCCGGATACGACAGCTGGATCAGACTCATCCAGGCACCGTGCAGCGCCGGCCAGCGGATTTCGGCGAGCCAGCTTTGCAGCGCCTGGGGATAACTTTGCTCCAACCCCAGAGCCACACCGCCGACGGCAAACAGCACGGCGAAACGCGCCACCATGTCCTGGAACAAGTGAGTGCGCTCCTGCCACGCAGCGAAAGTGCCGTACATCAAGGGCAAGAGCAGGCAGCAGAGATGAAACACCACCGCCGCATCCACCCGCACCTGACCGAAGTCACGGTAGTAATCGGTCTGGGTGTCGAGCAGGAAGTAGGCGATATACACCGTGACCATCAGGAACAACTCCCGCTGGCGCCGATACACCGCGCAGTAGGCACCGCCGAGCAACAGCACCAGGGTCGGCAGGACATTGAACAGCGACGTAAAGAATACGTTGAGGTCCCTGACGTAAGCCGCCGCCAGCCCCGCCAGCAGTAACAGCACCGAGGGCAGAAAGTGACTGAAACGTACAGCAGAGGAACGCGGCAAAGGTAAAGCTCCGGCCCGGCAAATCGAATAGTGGCATTATGCCGTCATTCTTGGCACGACAGTACATGAAAGTGATGTCACTTTTGTTTAGCGGCCGACCGAACCCGGGATTGAAGGGTTTTACCCGCAGATCTGTATCGCGTTATTTCAGGTAAAAAAAAGCCGCTGCTCCCGAAGAAGCAGCGGCTTGTCGAAGGACTGCGTAGGGCTTAGTAACCCAGGGCGAAGTCTTCTTCTTTCATGTCCATCAGGTTGTTGGCGCCCGACAGCATGGTTGCAACGTGAGTGCGGGTCCGCGGCAGGATGCGCTGGAAGTAGAAACGCGCAGTCTGCAACTTGGCGGTGTAGAACGCCTCATCGGTGGTGCCGGCAGCCAGTTTCTCGGCAGCCAGGCGCGCCATGTCGGCCCAGAAGTAAGCCAGGCAGGCATAACCGGAGTACATCAGGTAGTCCACGGAAGCCGCGCCGACTTCTTCGCGGTCCTTCATGGCGGCCATGCCGACCTTCATGGTCAACTCACCCCACTCCTTGTTCAGTGCTGCCAGTGGTGCGACGAACTCTTTGACTGCTTCGTTGCCTTCGTTGGTCTGGCAGAACTTGTGCACGATCTTGGTGAAGCCTTTGAGGGCTTCGCCTTGAGTCATCAGCACTTTACGGCCCAGCAGGTCGAGTGCCTGGATGCCAGTGGTGCCTTCGTACAGCATGGAAATACGGCTGTCGCGAACGTTCTGCTCCATGCCCCACTCGGCGATGAAACCGTGGCCACCATAGATCTGTACGCCGTGGTTGGCCGACTCGAAGCCGACTTCGGTCATGAAGGCCTTGGCGATCGGCGTCATGAAAGCCAGCAGGGCGTCGGCTTTCTTTTTCTCTTCTTCGTCGACACCGTATTTGACGATGTCCACTTGCTTGGCGGTGAAGTACACCATGGCGCGGTTGCCTTCGGCGAATGCCTTCATGGTCAACAACATGCGGCGTACATCAGGGTGCACGATGATCGGATCAGCAGCTTTGTCTGGCGCTTTCGGGCCAGTCAGGGAGCGCATTTGCAGGCGATCGCGAGCGTACTTCAGGCCGCCCTGGAAACCGATTTCGGCGTGGGCCAGGCCTTGCAACGCGGTGCCCAGGCGAGCGGTGTTCATGAAGGTGAACATGCAGTTCAGGCCTTTGTTCGCCGGGCCGATCAGGAAACCGGTGGCCTCGTCGAAGTTCATCACGCAGGTAGCGTTGCCGTGGATACCCATTTTGTGTTCCAGGGAACCACAGGACACCGCGTTGCGCGCACCCACGGTGCCGTCGGCGTTAGGCAGGAATTTCGGCACGATAAACAGCGAAATGCCTTTGGTGCCAGCCGGTGCATCCGGCAGGCGCGCCAGGACGATGTGGACGATGTTGTCGGCCATGTCGTGTTCACCGGCCGAGATGAAGATCTTGGTGCCGGAAACTTTGTAGGAACCGTCGGCCTGAGGTTCGGCCTTGGTGCGCAGCATGCCCAGGTCGGTGCCGCAGTGCGGTTCGGTCAGGCACATGGTGCCGGTCCATTCGCCGGACACCAGCTTGGTCAGGTAAGCCTCTTGCTGCTCTGGCGTACCGTGCTCGGAAATGGTGTTCATCGCGCCATGGGACAGGCCTGGGTACATGCCCCACGACCAGTTGGACTCGCCGACCATTTCACTGACTGCCAGACCCAGCGACTCCGGCAGGCCCTGACCGCCGTGCTCGACGTCATGCGCCAGGCTCGGCCAGCCGCCTTCTACGAATTGCTTGTAGGCTTCCTTGAAACCAGTCGGCGTCTTCACGCCCGACTCGCTCCAGGTGCAGCCTTCGGTGTCACCCACGCGGTTCAGCGGCGCCAGCACCTGCTCACAAAACTTGGCGCCTTCCTCGAGAATGGCGTTAACCATGTCCGGGGTAGCGTCCTGGCAAGCCGGAAGGCTCTGATAGTGCGCCTCGTAGCCGAGCAGCTCGTCACGAACGAAGCGAATATCACGCAAGGGGGCCTTGTAGTCAGGCATAGCGATAAACCTCTGCTGATGTAACCGGGAATGAACGACCGCGATGATTTGTTGTGACGGTCAAACAGTTGTTTGAAACATACGTTTACGCCGAAATCTTGTCAAGCGTCGATCTTTTGCCGTCTGTCATCCACTTCCTCAAATGCACGGGCACACAGCCGCGCAACCGCTGTAGATCGCGGCAGAGACTGTAGGAAAGATTAGTTGAACGCGAGGGAGACGCCCGAGCGACTGCCGGGAGAATGGCGTCGCCGGGTAGGGATCAGAAAGGAATCAAGCGTAGGTATCGATCAATGTGCCAAGCATTTCATCCGCGGCCTTGGCCACGTTGACGCCCAGTTCCACCTGCAATTTACCTTGGGCCATTTCCACGCGCTGGCTGGCGACGTCAGACTGCTGACTGCGGTCCACCCCACGCAGGCGGTCGACCTGGGCCTCCGAAGACTGGCTGCCGGCAGCCCGTTCAACGTAGGTGGTGGCGATCTGGCTGGCGGCCTGATCGACGCGGTTCTGGCCTGCGCTGATCGCGCTCAGGCCAGGGTAATAAGCCGTGCTTCCCGAAATGTCCATGGGATTACTCCATCTTCAAACCAACCATCATTGAAGCAGAGCCGGGCGGGAAACGCCCGACAAAAACACTAATGGCAAAGTGCCTTGCGATAGGCCGAAACTAGTCCAGCAGGTCCAGTTGCAGGTGTTGCGCTACCGCTTCTGCCGTCACTACCTTGAGCTTCGGCACCCGCCCCAGGCATGGCGCGGGCAGGCGCTCGGCTAGGGTGGCGAGGTTTTCTTCAAGCCGAGAAGTCTTCGCATCGATGATATTCGCCACCCAGCCCGCCAGTTGCAGGCCATCATTGGCAATCGCCTCGGCGGTCAGCAGGGCATGGCTGATGCAGCCCAGGCGCACCCCGACCACGAGGATCACCGGCAGGTCCAGAGCCATGGCCAGGTCCGACAAATTGTCCTGGCCAGCCAAGGGCACCCGCCAGCCTCCCGCGCCCTCGATCAGGGTGAAGTCGGCTTGTTTCTCGAGGATGTGCCGCATCGGCGCCTTCAGCGCCTGCACCGTCAATGCCACGCCTGCCTCGCGGGCTGCCAGGTGCGGAGCGATGGCCGGTTCGAAGGCCAACGGATTGACTTCGGCGTAGGTCAGCGGCAACGAGCATTCTGCCAGTAACGCCAAGGCATCGGCATTGCGCAGGCCTTTGGGGGTCACCTCGCAGCCGGAGGCCACCGGTTTGCCCGCCGCCGTGCTCAAGCCAGCCTGGCGTGCAGCGTGCAGCAAGCCGGCGGCGACGGTGGTTTTGCCGACATCGGTGTCGGTGCCGGTGATGAAATAGGCAGCGCTCATCGAGGTTTCTCCAGTACGGCGTAAACCACCTGATAGGTCGCGGGCAGTCCTTGCGCCTGACGAAAGTGCTCGTAGGCGCCAATCAAGCCACTGATCCGCGCCCTTCCGGTCAGTCCGCCCGGTCGCCCGGGATTGAGATTATGCGCGCCCAGGGCCTTGAGTTCATGGGTCAGGCTGCGCACATCGGGGTAGTGCAGCACATGTGGGCAACTTTGCAGGCTCAGCAGGCTAAAACTGCTGTCGGCACACATTTGCTGATAGCGACTGAACTCACGGAAACGGTTGACGTGGACCATGCCATCCACCTGACGCCAGCTGTCGCGCAATTCGTACAAGGTGCCGACACACAGGCTGGCAAAGGCCAACACACCGCCCGGCTTGAGCACCCGATACGCCTCGTTCAGCACCGCCGCGAAATCGGCGCACCACTGCACCGCCAGGCTGGAGAACACGAGGTCGCAACTGGCGTCCTGCAGGGGCAGGCGCTCGGCATCGCCAGCAATGAAATACTGCGCGCCACCCAGCGGCCGGGCGTGATTGAGCATGCCTTCGGCGATGTCCAGCGCCAGCCCTTCTCCCAGGCTGAAGCGCTCGGCCAGTGCGCGGCTGAAGTAACCGGTGCCGCAGCCCAGGTCCAACCACCGCTGCGGAGCGTGATCGGTGGGCAGGCGCCTGAGCAATTCACTGCCAACGTCGCGCTGCAACTCGGCGACGCTGTCATAACTGGCCGCGGCGCGGGAAAAGGACGCAGCCACCTGACGTTTGTCGGGCAGGCCACCGGGCAGTTTGGGGAAAGCCAAATCAGTCATCACCGCTCTCATGCAAAAAGGCCAGGATCGCCCCCGCCACTCCGTGGGGATCCTCCAGAAGGAACGCGTGACTGGCCTGTTCAATCAGACCAATTTCGACATCCGGAAGTAGCGCCAACAACGCGCTGGCCGCCTCGGCCGGGACCAGCCCATCGAGCCCGGCAAACAGATGCAACTGCGGCCCGCGAAAGGCCTGCAGCGCCTTACGCGTGTCCAGTTGCGCCAACAACTCCAGCCCGGCCATCAACACCGTGCCCGAGGTGCTCGGTGCGCCGCCCGACAGCAGCCGCGACAGACCGCGAGGATCTTCGGCGCCCTGGACACACAGCAGGCTGAAGCGCTTGAGGGTGCTGCGCGGATCGGCGCTGCAGCCAGCGAGAAACTGATCGAAGGTTTCACCGGGCATCGCGGTCGGCCATCGCTCATGGGCGACAAACGCCGGATTGCTCGCCAGGGTCAGCAGGCCGCAACAGCGGTCGCCACGGCGCGCCGCCAACTCACTGGCGAGCATGCCGCCCAGCGACCAGCCACCCAGCCAGGCATCCTGTGGCACGCTGGCATCGAGTTCCTCCAGCCATTCCTCAAGATCGCTGGCGTCCAGCTCCGGCAGCGGCTCAATCTCCACTCGCAGGTGTTCGTCCAATCCCTGCAGGGCAGCCGCCAGCGGCTCCATCGGGGAGATACCGAGGCCCCAACCGGGCAACAGAATCAGTCGATCACGCATAGTCCGAGGTCGCTCCCAGTTGCTCAACACAATCGGCAAGACCTTGTAACAATAGCTCGACCTGGGCTTCGCTGTGGGCGGCGGTCAGGGTCACGCGCAAGCGCGCACTGCCGGCGGGCACGGTCGGTGGACGAATTGCCGTGACCAGCAATCCGCGTTGACGCAGCAGTTGCGAAAAAAGCATCGCCCGTCCGGCATCACCAATCATGATCGGCTGGATCGGCGTCGCACTGTCCATCAGTTGCAATCCGATCTGCTCGGCACCCCGGCGGAACTGTTTGATCAATACCTGCAGATGCTCACGCCGCCAATGCTCGCTGCGCAGAAGCTCGAGGCTCTTGAGGGTCGCGCAGGCCAGCGCCGGCGGCTGACTGGTGGTGTAGATGTAGGGCCGGGCGAACTGGATCAGACTTTCGATCAGCTCTTCACTGCCCGCGACAAACGCACCCGCCGTGCCGAACGCCTTGCCGAGGGTACCGACCAGCACCGGCACATCCTCCTGGCTCAAGCCGAAATGCTCGACAATGCCGCCGCCATTGGCACCCAAAGGACCAAAACCGTGGGCGTCGTCGACCATCAGCCACGCGCCCTTGGCCCGGGTTTCTCGGACCAGCGCTGGCAGATCGGCAATATCGCCATCCATGCTGAACACGCCATCGGTGACCACCAGGGTGTTGCCGGTGGCCTTTTCCAGGCGTTTGGCCAGGCTGTCGGCGTCGTTGTGCAGATAGCGGTTGAAACGCGCACCAGACAACAGTCCCGCGTCCAGCAGCGAGGCATGGTTGAGGCGATCCTCCAGCACCGTATCGCCCTGTCCCACCAACGCGGTGACCGCGCCGAGGTTGGCCATGTAACCGGTGGTAAACAGCAGCGCCCGCGGACGTCCGGTCAAATCGGCCAAGGCTTCTTCGAGGGCGTGATGCGGGGTGCTGTGACCGATCACCAGATGCGACGCGCCGCCGCCCACGCCCCAGCGTTCGGCTCCGGCACGCCAGGCTTCGATCACCTGCGGGTGATTGGCCAGGCCCAGGTAGTCGTTGTTGCAGAAGGCCAACAAAGGCTGGCCATCGACCACTACCTGCGGCCCCTGGGGGGATTCAAGCAGTGGACGCTGGCGATAAAGATTGTCCGCGCGACGGGCAGCCAGGCGTGCGGCGAGATCGAAAGACATGCAGGCCTCGACAGTTGAATCACATGAATCAGAACGGACGCAGCCCCTGTAGGAGCGAGCCTGCTCGCGATGGCAATGGATCAGCCGACATCTTTTTTGAATGTCAGTCCGCAATCGCGAGCAGGCTCGCTCCTACAAGGGGTCGGTCAGGCCCGGTCAAACCGCAGCGTTATAAAACTGCTCGCTGCTCTTCTGCTCCACCAGCGCCTGTTCGATGGCCGCCTGGTGCACCTCGTCGGCGTGCTCTTCGCGGGCTTCGGGGAGGATGCCCAGGCGTGAGAACAGTTGCATGTCCTTGTCGGCTTGCGGGTTGGCGGTGGTCAGCAATTTGTCGCCGTAGAAAATCGAGTTGGCGCCGGCAAGGAATGCCAGGGCCTGCATCTGCTCGTTCATCGCTTCACGACCGGCCGACAACCGCACATGGGATTGCGGCATCAGGATGCGGGCCACGGCGAGCATGCGAATGAAATCGAACGGGTCGACGTCGTCCGCGTTTTCCAGCGGCGTACCGGCCACCTTCACCAACATGTTGATCGGCACCGACTCCGGATGCTCAGGCAGGTTGGCCAACTGGATCAGCAGATTGGCGCGGTCATCCAGCGACTCGCCCATGCCGAGAATCCCGCCGGAGCAGATCTTCATCCCCGAATCACGCACGTACGCCAGGGTTTGCAGGCGCTCGCTGTAGGTACGGGTGGTGATGATGCTGGTGTAGAAATCCGGCGAGGTGTCGAGGTTGTGGTTGTAGTAGTCGAGACCGGCCTTGGCAAGGGCAGCGGTCTGCTCCTGATCGAGACGGCCGAGGGTCATGCAGGTTTCCAGGCCCATGGCCTTGACGCCTTCGACCATTTTCAACACGTACGGCATGTCCTTGGCCGACGGATGCTTCCACGCCGCACCCATGCAGAAACGGGTAGAGCCAATGGCCTTGGCGCGAGCGGCCTCTTCGAGGACCTTCTGCACTTCCATCAGTTTTTCTTTTTCCAGGCCGGTGTTGTAGTGACCGGACTGCGGACAGTATTTGCAATCTTCCGGGCAGGCACCGGTCTTGATCGACAACAGGGTCGAAACCTGGACGCGGTTGGCATCGAAATGCGCGCGGTGCACCGTCTGCGCCTGGAACAACAAGTCATTGAAAGGCTGAACGAACAGCGCTTTGACTTCGGCCAAGGACCAATCGTGACGCAATTTGGCGGTGATGCTGGCGCTCATCGGTTCATTTCCTTTCTTATGCTTGATGCTTGAAACGTGTCCGGGCAACAAGACGAAACCCACAGACACAACACGGATGTTTCAGCATATTTAAGGAAGAGTCATGCACTGTCAACCTCATCACAAAGGACAGGTTTACATCTGGCTAAAAAACAATCAGCTCTGTTTGCTATGCGGCGAAGCTTCCGACACCCAACTTCCCATTTGTACGCCGTGCGAAAGCGAATTGCCTTGGCTGGGCGACGCCTGCCAAATCTGTGCCCTGCCCTTGCCGATAAATGGCCTCACCTGCGGCCAATGCCTAAAGGTCCCGCCGGCCTTTACCCAGGTCGTGGCACCCTGGACTTACGGGTTTCCCATCGACAGCCTGATCACCCGCTTCAAGCACTCCGCCAACTGGCCCTATGGCCACCTGTTGGCCGAACTTTTCGTTCAATCACTGCATTTTCGCTTCTCTGAGGATCTACCACGTCCTTGCGCGCTGATCCCCGTGCCGCTGTCACGCAAGCGCTTGCGTCGACGAGGGTTCAACCAGGCCGCGATGCTGGCTCGATGGCTCAGTGACAACCTTGAGATCGCCTGTGATGAGCAACTGGTCATTCGCACCCAGGACACCAGCGCCCAGCAGGACCTGAACGCCAAGGCCCGCCAGCACAACTTGCGCAGAGCCTTTGCCCTGCACCCGCAGGCGACGATTCGCGGGCGACACCTGGCGTTGGTCGACGACGTCCTGACCACAGGCGCCACCGCACGCACTCTGGCGCGGTTATTGATGGACGCCGGCGCCAGCCGGGTCGATGTGTATTGCCTGGCGCGCACCGCGAAACCCGGCGATCCGGCTTGACGGCGAGGCGTCGAGCGGCCAACGTCCTGTCTTATTACCCGCGCCCGTAGTCCAATTCATGTCCCTACCCAGCTTGTTGTCCCAACACATCGTCCGTCGCCCGCAACGCATAGCGCTGCTGCAGCACATTGCTGAACAGGGTTCGATCACCCGCGCCGCGAAAAGCGCCGGGCTCAGCTATAAGGCGGCGTGGGATGCCATCGATGAAATGAACAACCTGGCGCAAAAGCCACTGGTGGAGCGCAGCGTCGGCGGCAAGGGCGGCGGCGGTGCGCGACTTTCCCGTGAAGGTGAGCGAGTGCTGCGCCTGTACCAGCGCTTGCAAACCTTGCAGGCGCAAGTTCTGGAAGCCGCCGAAGATGCCAGCGATCTCGACCTGCTCGGACGCCTGATGCTGCGCACCAGCGCGCGCAACCAGTTGCACGGCACCGTCGCGGGCATCGAGGCCCAAGGCCGCAACGACCTGATCACCTTGATCCTGGCCGAAGGTCTGACATTGCATGCACAAATTACCCACGACAGCACCCAGCGCCTGGACCTGCAAACCGGCACCGAAGTGGTGGCGCTGATCAAGGCCGGCTGGCTGGAGTTGCTGCCCCTCGACCAAGCGCCAACCCCGGGCTACAACCACTTGACCGGGACGCTTGAACAAATCCTCGACGCAGACGATGGCCCCAGCGAAGTGCGCATCAGCCTGGCTAACGGCCAGACCCTCTGCGCGCTGGCCGAGCCCATGTACCTGCGCACCAAGGGTCTTTTGCCCGGCCAACCGGTGCAGGTGCAATTCTCGCCGTCCAATGTGCTGATCGGCACGCCGCTCTAACGGGCCGACTGAAACAATTACGTCATGATTCGACATTAAGGTGACTGCCAAAACCAGCAGGGAGCCTGATGTGAGCCTATTAGAAGAAAACCAAGCCACCGACCTCGAACAGATCGTTGGCCTCAGCCGCCGCGGCTTTATCAGTGCCGGCGCACTCAGTGCAGCGGCCTTGTTCCTGGGCGGCAACCTGCTCAGTCGCAGCGTATTGGCTGCCAGCGTCAGCGCCGCTTCGAGCAAACTGCTCGGCTTTGAAAGCATTGCCGCCGCCACCAGCGACACCCTCAGCCTGCCGACCGGCTACACCGCCTCGGTGCTGATCAGCTGGGGCCAGCCCCTGCAGAAAGACGGCCCTGCGTTCGACCCTTCGGGCAACGGCACGGCGCTGCAGCAGGAAGTCCAGTTCGGCGACAACAATGACGGCATGAGCCTGTTCCCGTTTCCCGGTGACGACAACCGTGCGCTGATGGCCATCAACAACGAATACACCAACTACCGCTACCTCTACCCCCATGGCGGCATGCCGCAGTCGGCGGAAGAAGTGCACAAGGCCCAGGCGTGCGAAGGGGTGTCGGTGATCGAAGTGCAGCGCAAGGACGGCCAGTGGCACTTCGTCCAGGGCTCGCGCTACAACCGCCGCATCCACGGCAATGCGCCGATCCGCGTCGGTGGTCCGGCCGCCGGTCACGCGCTGCTCAAGACCGCTGCCGACCCCAAGGGTGAACGGGTACTGGGCACGTTCCAGAACTGCGCCAACGGCAAGACCCCGTGGGGCACTTATCTGACGTGCGAAGAGAATTTCACCGACTGTTTCGGCAGCAGCAACCCGGAGCAGAAGTTCGACGCCGCGCAAAAACGCTACGGCGTGGTGGCCGCCAGCAAGGAAATCAACTGGCACCCTCACGACCCGCGCTTTGACATGGCAAAGAACCCCAACGAACTCAACCGCCATGGCTGGGTGGTGGAAATCGATCCGTTCGACCCGCAATCGACGCCGGTCAAGCGCACCGCCCTGGGCCGTTTCAAGCACGAAAACGCCGCCCTTGCCGAAACCCATGACGGCCGCGCCGTGGTCTACATGGGCGACGACGAACGCGGTGAGTTCATCTACAAGTTCGTCAGCCGCGACAAGATCGACCACAAGAACCCCAAGGCCAATCACAATCTGCTCGACCACGGCACCCTGTACGTCGCCCGCTTCGACGCTGGCGACAGCAATCCTGATCGCCCCAAGGGCCAGGGCCAGTGGATCGAGTTGAGCCATGGCAAAAACGGCATCGACGCCAGCAGCGGTTTCGCCGACCAGGCCGAAGTGCTGATTCATGCGCGACTGGCGGCCACTGTGGTCGGCGCCACGCGCATGGACCGCCCGGAATGGATTGTTGTCAGCCCTACCGATGGCCAGGTCTATTGCACCCTGACCAACAACGTCAAACGTGGCGAAGACGGGCAGCCGGTGGGCGGCCCCAACCCACGGGAGAAGAACGTCTACGGGCAGATTCTGCGCTGGCACACCGCTGGCGACGATCATGCATCCATGACCTTCGCCTGGGACCTGTTCGTGGTCGCCGGCAACCCGACGGTGCATGCGGGCACGGCCAAGGCGGGCTCCGCGAACATCACTCCGCAGAATTTGTTCAACAGTCCTGATGGCCTGGGTTTCGACAAGGCCGGGCGCCTGTGGATCCTCACTGATGGCGACTCCAGCAACAGCGGCGACTTCGCCGGCATGGGCAACAACCAGATGCTCTGCGCCGACCCGGCCAGCGGTGAAATCCGCCGTTTCATGGTCGGTCCGGTCGGCTGTGAAGTGACCGGGATCAGCTTCTCTCCTGACCAGAAAACCCTGTTCGTCGGGATTCAGCATCCTGGTGAAAACGGCGGTTCGACCTTCCCCGAGCATTTACCCAATGGCAAGCCGCGCTCGTCGGTGATGGCGATTCGGCGTGAAGATGGCGGGATCGTCGGCGCCTGATCGCGCCATCA
Source organism: Pseudomonas sp. Pse1 (assembly GCF_024519635.1). NCBI lineage: Bacteria > Pseudomonadati > Pseudomonadota > Gammaproteobacteria > Pseudomonadales > Pseudomonadaceae > Pseudomonas > Pseudomonas sp. Pse1. Next base: position 23,267 of record NZ_JALJRO010000019.1, on the reverse strand, counting down.
TCGTAGGAACGCCGCCCGGGGCTTGCCCGCGATGGCCCAGGCACTGATATCGCAAGGTTCAAGGCCGCCATCGCGAGCAGGCCGCAAGCGGGCGCTCGTTCCTACAACCGCATTGTCTGCGCTACCATGTCTGGCCGGACGCAGCAGCCTGCTGCGCGCAGGAGTCAGCATGGCCCACCCGTTTGAAACCCTTACCCCAGACCTCGTACTCGATGCCGTTGAAAGCATCGGTTTTCTCAGCGACGCGCGCATCCTGGCGCTCAACAGCTACGAGAACCGCGTCTATCAAGTCGGCATCGAAGACAGCGAACCGCTGATCGCCAAGTTCTATCGCCCGCAGCGCTGGAGCAACGAAGCGATCCTCGAAGAGCACCGGTTCACTTTCGAGCTGGCCGAGGTCGAGGTGCCGGTGGTCGCACCGCTGATTCACAACGGCGAAACCCTGCACGAACACAACGGCTTTCGCTTCACCCTGTTTCCTCGTCGTGGCGGACGGGCGCCGGAGCCTGGCAATCTCGACCAGCTGTATCGCCTCGGCCAGTTGCTCGGGCGCTTGCACGCCGTGGGCTCGACCCGCCCGTTCGAGCACCGCGAAGCGCTGGGAGTGAAAAACTTCGGCGAAGATTCACTGAACACCTTGCTCGAAGGCAATTTCGTACCGCGCAGCCTGCTGCCGGCCTACGAATCGGTGGCCCGCGACCTGCTCAAGCGTGTGCAAGAGGTCTACAACGACACCCCGCACCAGAACATCCGCATGCACGGCGATTGCCACCCGGGCAACATGATGTGCCGCGACGAGATGTTCCACATCGTCGACCTCGATGACTGCCGCATGGGCCCGGCGGTGCAGGACTTGTGGATGATGCTCGCCGGCGATCGCCAGGATTGTCTGGGCCAACTCTCGGAGCTGATGGACGGCTACAGCGAATTCCACGACTTCAACCCTCGCGAACTGGCCTTGATCGAACCCCTGCGCGCCTTGCGCCTGATGCACTACAGCGCCTGGCTGGCACGCCGCTGGGACGACCCGGCGTTCCCGCGCAGCTTCCCGTGGTTTGGCAGCGAACGGTACTGGGGCGATCAGGTACTGGCCCTGCGTGAGCAGTTGGCGGCGCTGAATGAAGAACCGTTGAAGTTGTTTTGAATCACCCCGAATTCCACTGTGGAAAACTAATCACTGTAGGAACGCCGCCCGGGCTGCTCCTACAGGTTCTGTTGTTCACAAATACCCAACCAATACAGCAGGACATTTGCAGACAAATCTCCTTACAATCCTTGCTTTGTTAGCTACCTAAGCAAGGATTCTGCATGCCAGCCGCCAACCTGCGTCGCGGTTACGTTCTGGGCCTGACCGCCTACATCATCTGGGGCTTGTTCCCGCTCTATTTCAAAGCCATCGCCAGCGTGCCCGCCGTGGAGATCATCATTCACCGGGCGATCTGGTCAGCGCTGTTCGGTGGCCTGTTGCTCATGGTCTGGAAGCATCCCGGCTGGTGGCGGGAATTGAGAGACAACCCCAAACGCCTGGCGATCCTCGCCCTGAGCGGCACGCTGATCGCCGCCAACTGGCTGACCTACGTCTGGTCGGTGAACAACGGGCGCATGCTCGAAGCCAGCCTGGGTTATTACATCAACCCGCTGGTCAACGTGTTGCTGGGCATGCTGATCCTCGGCGAACGGTTGCGGCGCATGCAGTGGGTTGCCGTGGGACTGGCGGCGGTCGGTGTGGCGCAGCAGGTGTGGCAAGTCGGCAGCTTGCCATGGGTATCGCTGGTGCTGGCGTTGACGTTCGGCTTCTACGGCTTGATCCGCAAGCAGGCCCCCGTCAAGGCGCTGCCCGGCCTGGTGGTGGAAACCTGGATGCTGGTGCCGCTGGCCATCGCCTGGCTGTTGTTCAACCAAACCGCAATGACCGCCCAACCCGAGTTCTGGACGACCAGCGAAGCCTGGTGGCTGATCGCCGCCGGGCCGGTCACCCTGGTGCCGCTGGTCTGCTTCAACGCCGCCGCGCGCGACCTGCCCTACACCACCCTGGGCTTCCTGCAATACCTGGCGCCGACCCTGGTGCTGTTGCAGGCGGTGCTGCTGTTTGGCGAGCACCTCTCGTCCAGTACCCTGATCGCCTTCATGTTTATCTGGGCAGGCCTGGCGGTGTACAGCGTCGATGCATGGCTGAGTTTGCGTCGACGTCGCTGATCAAAAACTGCACAAAGCCTTGCAGGCCATGGCAACCATGGCCTGCAAGCATCCTTCCCAAGGTTATCCACAGCGTGATCCCCGCCGTTTGTGCACAAGCGCTTGAAATTGCTGGTTTTTTGATCAACTTCCGCAGAGGCCCGGCCCGCCGGGGCTGCAGAGCGGTCTCTACAGCTTATCCACAGGCAGGTGCAGGATTTCCTTGGATAACGCTCAAGGGTCGCTGCGCAGCACCAGTTCCACCATCAAATCGTCTGCCAGGGTCTCCAGGCGTGACTGCAAGACATCCAGCGACAGGGTCAAGGGCACCGCCAGAATGGCCTCGGCATGAAACAGCGGCTCACTGCTCATCGGCGCCGGCCGTACTTCGGTGACCAGACGTTCCAGACTCACTCCCTGCTCACTGAGTAGACGCGTGATGTCACGCACAATCCCTGGCCGATCGTTGCCCACCAACTCCATGGCGATTGGCTTCCAGGTACAGGCCTGTTCAATGCCGCTTTCGGCAATCAGCACCCGGATCCCCTGGCTGGATAACGCCTGCAGCGCATCCACCAATTCGTCGTAAGCCTCGGCCGGAACCCCCACCCGCAGAATCCCGGCGAATTGCCCGGCCATCCGCGACATGCGGCTTTCCAGCCAGTTGCCGCCATGCTCGGCAATGCATTGGGCGATGCGCTCGACCTGACCGGCTTTGTCCGGGGCGAATACGGTGAGTACGAGATGATCCATGGCGCAGCCCTCTGGTCATGATTTTTTTTGGTCGAGAGGCAAGTATAGGCAACAGGGATTGCTGCGTTGAATGAGAAGGCCCCATCGCGAGCAGGCTCGCTCCTACAGGGGAATTGTACTCCCCGTGTAGGAGCGAGCCTGCTCGCGATGGCGACACCGCCGATCCGGGCGAAGCACAAATCGTGTACAACTTTTTATATTTAACTGGAACAATCCACTGGTTTTTTGAGAACATCCTGTGCCCCGTCGTGACTGCAATGCGTCATGGGGTCGCAGAACGACGTAATTAGTCTAATTTTCACAACCGCAGTTCATCATGTAGTATGCCGCAGCGCGCACTACATAATCCTCGATCGATGCCTGCCGCGGGCCTGATCGCAACCCTGAAAGCCCTGTCAGCAAGGCCTCCAAGCCGTTGATCGAGCCAACCCCAGCCGCCCGCAATGGCATGTACTGGTAGACGGGTTTGTGGTTTAAATGGCCAGGGGCTTGATGGTCAAAATTGAAGAGCTGAAAAGCGAAATAGCTGAGCAGAGTGAGGCAAGCAATGACTGAACACGTTCAAGTCGGTGGCCTGCAGGTCGCCAAAGTCCTGTTCGACTTCGTGAACAACGAAGCCATTCCCGGAACCGGCCTCACCGCCGAACAATTCTGGGCCGGTGCCGACAAGGTCATTCATGACCTGGCGCCGAAGAACAAAGCCCTACTCGCCAAACGCGATGATTTCCAGGCCCGTATCGACGCCTGGCACCAGGAGCGTGCAGGCCAGGCGCACGACGCCGTGGCCTACAAAGCCTTCCTGCAAGACATCGGTTATCTGCTGCCAGAAGCGGCCGATTTCCAGGCTACGACGCAAAACGTCGATGAAGAAATCGCCCGCATGGCCGGCCCACAACTGGTGGTCCCGGTGATGAACGCCCGCTTCGCTCTCAATGCCTCGAACGCCCGCTGGGGTTCGTTGTACGACGCGCTCTACGGCACCGACGCCATCAGCGAAGCCGATGGCGCGGAAAAAGGCAAAGGCTACAACAAGGTGCGTGGCGACAAAGTCATCGCCTTCGCCCGTGCCTTCCTCGACGAAGCCGCGCCACTGGCTGCCGGCTCCCATGTCGACTCCACCGGCTACAGCATCGTTGATGGCAAACTGGTAGTCGCGCTCAAAGGCGGCAGCAACAGCGGCCTGCGCAACGACGCACAACTGATCGGCTTCCACGGCACTGCCAAGGCACCGACTGCCGTGCTGCTCAAGCACAACGGCCTGCACTTCGAAATCCAGATCGACGCCAGCACCCCGGTCGGCCAGACCGACGCAGCCGGCGTCAAAGACCTGCTGATGGAAGCCGCACTGACCACCATCATGGACTGCGAAGACTCGGTCGCCGCTGTCGATGCCGATGACAAGGTGGTGATCTACCGTAACTGGCTCGGCCTGATGAAGGGCGATCTGTCGGAAGAAGTCAGCAAGGGCGGCCAGTCGTTCACCCGCACCATGAACCCCGACCGCACCTACACCGCGCCGGATGGCAGCGAGCTGAGCCTGCACGGTCGGTCGTTGCTGTTCGTGCGTAACGTCGGGCACCTGATGACCATCGATGCGATCCTCGACAAGGACGGCAATGAAGTCCCTGAAGGCATCCTCGACGGTCTGGTGACCAACCTCGCGGCGATCCACAGCCTGAACGGCAACACGACGCGCAAGAACAGCCGTACCGGGTCGGTCTACATCGTTAAACCGAAAATGCACGGCCCGGAAGAAGCGGCGTTCACCAATGAACTGTTCGGCCGCATCGAAGACGTTCTGCAGTTGCCACGCAACACCCTCAAAGTCGGGATCATGGACGAGGAGCGTCGTACCACGATCAACCTCAAGGCCTGCATCAAGGCCGCCAGCGAGCGTGTGGTGTTCATCAACACCGGCTTCCTCGACCGCACCGGCGACGAAATCCACACCTCCATGGAAGCCGGGCCGATGGTGCGCAAGGCTGACATGAAAGCCGAGAAATGGATCGGCGCCTACGAGAACTGGAACGTCGACATCGGTCTGAGCACCGGCCTGCAAGGTCGCGCGCAAATCGGCAAAGGGATGTGGGCAATGCCTGACCTGATGGCCGCCATGCTCGAGCAGAAAGTCGCTCACCCACTGGCTGGCGCCAACACCGCCTGGGTCCCGTCGCCAACCGCAGCCGCCCTGCACGCGCTGCACTACCACAAGGTCGACGTGTTCGCTCGCCAGGCCGAACTGGCCAAGCGTGCGCGCGCCTCGGTCGACGACATCCTGACCATCCCGCTGGCGGTCAACCCGCAGTGGAGCGCCGAGCAGATCAAGAACGAACTGGACAACAACGCCCAGGGCATTCTCGGTTATGTGGTGCGCTGGATCGACCAGGGTGTCGGCTGCTCGAAAGTGCCGGACATCAACGACGTCGGCCTGATGGAAGACCGTGCCACGCTGCGTATTTCCAGCCAGCACATCGCCAACTGGCTGCGCCACGGCATCGTCACTGAAGAGCAGGTCATGGAAAGCCTCAAGCGCATGGCGCCGGTGGTTGACCGCCAGAACGCCAACGACCCGCTGTACCGTCCATTGGCGCCGAACTTCGACAGCAACATCGCCTTCCAGGCCGCGGTTGAACTGGTGATCGAAGGCACCAAACAGCCCAACGGCTACACTGAGCCGGTCCTGCACCGTCGTCGTCGCGAGTTCAAGGCGGCCAACGGCCTCTGATCCAACGCTGATGCGGTAAGCAAAAGGCCCTGATCTTTCGATCAGGGCCTTTTTTCATGGCGCCGGCGTCAACCCAAGCTCATGCCGGACTAACTCCAGCAACTTGCCGGTATCGAAGGGTTTAAGCAGAAAATCCACCACGCTCAAATGCATTGCCGCAATGGCGTCCTTAACATTGGCATCGCCGGAAACGATGATCACGGGCAGCGCGGCCCTAACTGACTCACGAATCTGCCGGATCAGATCCAGACCATCGACATGGCCCATGCGCAAATCCGTGATCAGCAGCCCGATTGAGGGAGTGATTTCCAGTAGATTCAACGCACGCTCGCCACTTTCCGCCGTCAGACAATGGATGCCCTCAAGGGCCAGGACCTCCGCGAGCAACTCTCGGGCGTCCTGGTCATCATCGACAATCAGCACCCGTTGCAGTTGTGGCGGCAGATCCGACTCCTGCATAACCGCACTCAGCGCTTCACGCTCGGCGTCGCTCAAAATATCGTGGTCGGACATGGCTCTCTCTAAAGGTTCGATTCGTTCCCTTGGCACAAAAGTCAGACATCGCTGGGCAGAGCTTAAATGTGCGCTTCGTCGGATACTTTTCCAATAGGGCGCAGAAAAGGTTTTCTCCCCTTCAATGGCACTGAAACGCCTGTGGATATCCACCGACCTAGACTTACGTCCAATGGGCACCCTGCCTGCGTGGGACGACCATGGCCGCTACCCACAACAACAAAATCGAAAAACGGTCATGAGCAAGACGGACGCCTTCACCCAGGCAGGGAAAACTGCGGTGCTGCAAAACATCCAGGGCACCCTGCAATTCCTGCAGCGGTTTCCGCCGTTCAATCAGATGGAGCACGGACACCTGGCCTATCTGGTGGAGCAGTGCCAACTGCGTTTCTACGGGCCTGGCGAGAGCATCATCAAACCCGCCGACGGCGCCGTGCAGCACTTCTATATCGTCAAGCAGGGTCGGGTGGTCGGCGAGCGTCCGCACACGGCCAAGGGCGGCACCGAGACCACCTTCGAGATCACCACCGGCGAATGTTTTCCACTGGCAGCACTGCTCGGCGAACGCGCCACCCGCACCGAGCACCTGGCCGCTGAAGACACCTTCTGCCTGCAACTGAACAAACTCGCCTTCATCAAGCTGTTTGCGCTGTCCAGCACCTTCCGCGACTTCGCCCTGCGCGGCGTCAGCAGCCTGCTGGATCAGGTGAATCAGCAGGTCCAGCAAAAAGCCGTGGAAACCCTCGGCACTCAGTACTCACTCAATACCCGGCTCGGTGAATTGGCCATGCGCCACCCGGTGACCTGTGGCCCGACCACACCCTTGCGCGATGCCGTGACCCTGATGCATGAACAACAGGTGGGCAGCATTGTGGTGGTTGATGATCTGAAGGCGCCGGTCGGCATTTTCACCCTGCGCGACCTGCGTCAGGTGGTGGCCGACGGCGCCCGCGACCTCGATCAACCGATCGCAGGGCACATGACTCAGGCGCCGTTTTACTTGAGTCCCGACCACAGCGCGTTCGACGCTGCGATTGCCATGACCGAGCGGCACATCGCCCACGTTTGCCTGGTCAAGGACCAGCGCTTGTGCGGCGTGGTTTCGGAGCGCGATCTGTTTTCCCTGCAACGGGTCGACCTGGTGCACCTGGCACGGACCATCCGCAATGCGCCACGGGTCGACAGTCTGGTAGCGATTCGCGGCGAGATTGGCCAACTGGTCGAGCGCATGCTGGCCCACGGCGCCTCCTCGACCCAGATCACCCAGATCATCACCCTGCTCAACGATCACACGGTGTGTCGGGTGATCGAACTGACCCTGCAGGAAAAAGGCAACCCGGGGATTCCCTTCAGTTGGCTGTGTTTCGGCAGCGAAGGCCGCCGCGAACAGACCCTGCACACCGATCAGGACAATGGCCTGCTGTTCGAGGCCCGCGATGCCGCGCACGCCGCCGAGATCCGCGGCCGGCTGCTGCCCATTGCGCAACAGATCAACCACAGCCTGGCGCTATGCGGCTTCACCCTGTGCAAAGGCAATATCATGGCCGGCAACCCCGAGCTATGCCTGTCCCGTGCCGAGTGGGCCCGCCGCTTCGCTGCGTTTATCCGCGAGGCGACGCCTGAGAACTTGCTGGGTTCGAGTATCTATTTCGACCTACGGGTGGTCTGGGGTGACGAGCAGGGCTGCGAGCAACTGCGCCGGGCGATCCTCGACCAAGTGGCCGACAACCGACTGTTCCAGCGCATGCTGGCCGAGAATGCCTTGCGTCAGCGGCCGCCCGTGGGTCGCTTCCGCGAGTTTGTGCTGGCAAAGAAAAACGGTGAAAAAGCCACCCTCGATCTCAAAGTCCAGGGCCTCACCCCCTTTGTCGACGGCGCCCGCCTGCTGGCCCTGGCCAACGGCATCGAGAGCAACAACACCCTGGAACGTTTTCGCCAACTGGTGGCCAGGGAAGTCATCGATCCCCTGGACGGTGCCGCCTATGAAGAGGCCTACCATTTCATCCAGCAGACGCGCATGCAGCAACATCAACGGCAAACCCGCGAAAACCTGCCCTACTCCAACCGCGTCGATCCGGACAGCCTGAATCACTTGGACCGGCGCATCCTGCGCGAATCCCTGCGCCAGGCCCAGCGCCTGCAAGCCAGCCTGGCCCTGCGGTATCAGCTATGAAGCTATTTTCGTGGCTGCGTCCTGCCCCCTGCCCGACCCTGAACGTCGAGCAACAACAGCGCCTGGTGCAATTGCCCGACACCGCGCCATTGTCCGATTGCAGCCTGCGCGAACAACGCTGGGTGGTGGTGGACCTGGAAACCAGCGGCCTCAATTTGAACAAGGATCAGGTGCTGTCGATCGGCGCCGTGGTCATCGAAGACGGAGCGATCGATTTCAGCCAGCAGTTCGAACGCACCTTGCATCGCCGCGAACACAAGCTCGCCCCCAGTGTGCTGATTCATGGCTTGGGACCCAGCGCGATTGCCGCCGGTTGCGACCCGGCCGAGGCTTTGCTCGATTTCATGGAGTTTGTCGGTGACAGCCCGCTGCTGGCGTTCCACGCCGCGTTCGACCAGCACATGCTCGGACGCGCCTTGAAAGACAGCTTGGGGTATCGCCTGCAACATACGTTTCTCGATGTTGCCGAGATCGCCCCACTGGTCTGCCCCCAGGCGCATATCCGCGAGGCCGGTCTGGATGACTGGATCGACTGGTTCAAGCTGCAAGTCAGCGAACGCCACAACGCCAGCGCCGACGCCATGGCCACCGCCGAGCTGGCTTTGATCCTGTTCAGCCGCGCCCAAGCCCAGCAGATTCACAGCCCGTTGAACCTGCAGCAGCGCGTTGGCCAGTGGAAAAGGCGGCAGCAAGCGCCGTCGTTCTAAATTTCCTTGTAGGAGCGCCCCTCCAAACTACCCGACCAACGCCAATTGCTTACACACCCCGCCTCTGAGACAATCGCGAACTATTCTCGTTAGTTAAACCTTCCCAATCGGTAATGCGCCGTGTCGTCAGTCCCAAGCCCTCAGAGTGAGTTGGTGGGTGCGTTGTATCGCGACCATCGCACGTGGCTATTGGCCTGGCTGCGGCGCAATGTGGCGTGCCCTTCCAAAGCCGAGGACCTGAGCCAGGACACTTTCGTCCGCCTGCTCGGCCGCGAGGCAGTGACCGTTCCTCGCGAACCCAGGGCCTTCCTGGTGGCGATCGCCAAGGGCCTGCTGTTCGACCATTTCCGTCGCGCCGCCCTGGAACAGGCCTACCTCAATGAATTGATGCTGATCCCCGAAACGGAACACCCCTCGGTGGAAGAACAGCAGATGATCCTCGAAGACCTCAAGGCCATCGACCGACTGCTCGGCAAACTGTCGAGCAAGGCCCGCGCCGCCTTCCTCTATAACCGTCTCGACGGCCTGAGCCATGGTGAAATCGCCGAGCGCCTGGGCGTCTCGGTGCCCCGCGTGCGCCAATATCTGGCCCAGGGCATTCGCCAGTGCTACGTGGCGCTGTACGGCGAGCCGACATGAGCCCGGTCAGTTCCCGGCCGGTCTCGGCCGCGGTGCTCGACGCCGCCATCGCCTGGCAATTGACCCTCGATGGCGGCAGCGCCAGTCCGGTGGAGCGTGAGGAGTTCGCCAAGTGGTACGCCAGCCACGAAGAACACGCCCGCGCCTGGCGCCAACTGGGGATGCTCGACCAGCGCTTCAGCGTGGCCAGCGGTCCGGCCCGGGTCGCCCTGTTGCAATCGCGCGAAAGTATCCGACGTCGCGTACGAAAAATCGGCAGTGGCGCGGCCAGCGTGATGCTGGCGCTGGGTGTGGCGCTGTTCGCCGGCGAGCGTTATCTGCCGATCGGCTATTGGTTGGCCGACCAGCGCACCGCCACGGGTGAACAGCGCACCCTGCGCCTGACGGACGGCACGCTGATCAATCTGAATACGCACAGCGCACTGGACGTGCGCTTTGATGAGAAAGAGCGGCGGATCGTCCTCCAGGAAGGCGAAATACTCATCGAAACCGGGCATAACGATGCCCGACCGTTCATCGTCGAGACCCGCGACGGGCACATGCGCGCCCTCGGCACCCGCTTCCTGGTCAAGCGTGAAGACCAAGGCACGCGCTTGAGCGTGTTGCAGTCAGCGGTGGCTGCGCGTCCCGAAACCCGATCTGACGAGCAGATTCTCAAACAAGGGCAGCAAGTGCTCATGCACGCCGACGGCCTCGGCCCGCTGCTGGCGATTAACCCAGGCGCGGACGCCTGGACCCGCGGCATGCTGGTGGTGGACAACGCACGCCTGGAAGACCTGGTCGCCGAACTCGCCCGCTACCGCCCCGGCCACCTGGGCGTCGCCCCGGAAGTCGCCAACCTGCGCATCACCGGCAGCTTCCCGCTGCACAACACCGACTTGGCATTGACCGCCCTGCTGCCGACCTTGCCGGTGCAGATCGAAAAACATACGGCGTGGTGGGTGACGGTCGGTGCTCGGGCTAGCGAACTGTAGGAGCCGGCTTAGGCCATCAGCCACGCCGCATCTGCTGCCTCTTATTTGCGAAATAAAAATTATTTTCATCCTGCCCTATCACTTTTTCAGTTTCGTTCGGCACACAGGCAATTGAGAAATATTTCCATTCAGGAGCCGCCGTATGCCACGCTCGCTAAACACCTTGTTACGCCCCAGTCTGCTGGCCCTGGCCATTGCCTTCGGTACCCCGCTGACCAGCACCTTGCTGCTGGCCGCCGAGCAGACGTCCAGTGTGCGTGCCTACAACCTGCCCGCCGCGCCCTTGGCCACCACCCTCAACCAGATCGCCAGCCAGGCCGGACTCGCGCTGAGCCTCAACCCGTCGCTGGCGGCCGGTAAAACCTCGGCCCCGGTCAATGGCCAGTACGACGCGGCTGGCGCCCTCAGCCAGGCCCTGCGCGGCACCGGTCTGCAGCTGGAACAAAGCAGCGCCGGCACCTACAGCCTGGTGGCGGTGCCCGAGGGTGTGCTGGCGTTGCCGGAAACGGCGGTGATTGGTGTCGAGAACAGCGAAACGGCCTGGGGCCCGGTCGACGGTTACCTCGCAACTCGCACCGCCGCTGGCACCAAAACCGACACGTCGCTGCTCGAAGCACCGCGCTCGATCTCTGTAGCAACGCGCCAGCAAATGGACGATCGTGCCGTACAAAACCTCGACGACGCCGTGCGCTACATGCCCGGTATCGTCGCCAGCAGCTACGGAAGCGACACCCGTGCCGACTGGCTGCGTGTGCGTGGCTTCGAGCCGACCCAATTCCTCGACGGCCTGCCGCTGCCCAAGGGCGTCTACGCCAATCCGAAAATGGAAACCTGGAACCTCGACCGCATCGCCCTGCTGCGCGGCCCGGCCTCCTCGGTATACGGCCAGACCCCACCGGGCGGCCTGCTGGACATGGTCAGCCGGCGCCCCAGTGAAGAAGCCAGCAGTGAAGTGCAGGTCCAGTACGGCAGCGACAACCATCGCCAGATCAATTTCGCCAGCACCGGCAAGATCGACGAAGAGGGTCAGTTCCTCTACGGTTTCAGCGGCGTGGTGCGCGACAGTGACACCCAGATCGACGACGTTCCCGACAAACGCTACAACATCGCGCCGAGCCTGACCTGGAACATCGACCCCGACACCAAGCTGACCTTCCTCTCGCAGTTCACCCGCGACGACACCGGGATCACTAGCCAGTTTCTGCCGATCCAGGGCACCAAGATCGACATGCCGTTCGGCGATATCTCCCACAGTAAAAACCTCGGCGATCCGGAGTGGGAATACTACGACCGGACCTACTACGCCCTGGGTTATGCCTTCGAGCACCGCCTGAACGACGTCTGGCAGTTCCGTCAGAACCTGCGCTACACCAAGTCGGATCTTTCCTTCCAGGCCATCACTGTCGGTTCCTACCCGTTCACCGAGGTGGATGACGCAGGCAACGTCGGGCGCACCACCACCAGCACTGACGAAGACATCAGCCAGTTCGCCGTCGACAACAACTTCCAGGCCGACTTCGACACCGGCGAAATCCGCCATACCGTGCTGCTCGGCCTCGACCACCAGCGCACCAATACCAACTACACCTCGATCTTCGGCAGCGCGCCGCCGATCAACGTCAACGACCCGGCCCACGGCCTGCCGATCACCCGGCCGCCGCGCTCCAGTGCGTTCTATGACTACGACCAGAAGACCTACCAGACCGGCCTCTACGTCCAGGACCAGATGGCCCTCGACCAATGGCGCCTGACCCTCGGCGGGCGTGAAGACTGGGTCCACACCGGCACCAAGTACTTCAACAAAAACGACGCGACCAACACCGATCGCAACAAGAACTTCAGCGGCAACGCGGCGATCAGCTACGTCTTTGACAATGGTTTTGTGCCGTACCTGTCCTACGCCGAATCGTTCCAGCCGGCGAGCAACGCCAGCACTTCGCCGGACGACTCGTTCAAACCCACCGAAGGCAAGCAATGGGAACTGGGCATCAAGTACCAGCCACCGGGCACCAACACCCTGCTGAGCGCGGCGGTGTATGACCTGACCCAGAAAAACGTCGACGTCACCACCAACGTCGGCGGCGTCAACATCACCAGCCAGACCGGTGAAGTGAAAGTGAAGGGCCTGGAGCTGGAAGCGGTCTCCGACGTCACCGAAAACCTCAAAGTGATTGCCGCCTACACCCTGGCCAAATCCGAAGTCCAAGAGGGCATCTACAAAGGCAATCGCCTGCAACTGATGCCGAACCAGCAAGCCTCGTTGTGGACTGACTACACCTGGCACAGCGGCGTGCTCGACGGTTTCGGCGTCGGCGGCGGTGCGCGCTACACCGGCAACACCTACGGCGACCAGGCCAACACCTGGCTGGGCAAGGCCGACGCCTACACCGTGTTCGATGCCGCCGTGCACTTCGACCTCGGTCGCCTGGACAACAGCCTCAAAGGTGCCTCGGTCGCGCTCAACGCCACCAACGTGTTCGACAAGGACTACATCTCCACCTGCGACAGCTTCTATTGCTACTACGGTGACGAGCGCAGCGTCGTCGCCAGCGCCACCTACAAGTGGTAATCCACTGACGTCATCAGCGTCACGACCGAGCCGCCTTCCCTAGGCGGCTTTGGTCTTTTCAAAGGCCATGAGATGAAAAGCAAAACCATCCGCTGCTGGTCCCTGATCCACACCTGGACCAGCCTGATCTGCACTCTGTTCCTGTTGCTGCTGGCCCTGACCGGCCTGCCGCTGATCTTTCATCACGAGATCGATCACCTGCTCGGCGATGCTCCTGAGCTTCGGCAAATGCCCGCCGACACCCCGCACCTCGACCTGCAGCAACTGGTGGCCAAGGCCGAGACTCATCGTCCCGGCGAGGTCATGCAGTACTTTGGCTGGGATGAGGAAGACCCCAATGGCGTGATCGCGATCATGGCCAAAACCGCCGGCACCGAGCCCAATCTGTCCCACACGTTCATGCTCGACGCGCGCACCGGCGAGGCCGTGGAAATGCCCTCGGCCAATGGCGGCCTGATGATGGTCATGCTGCGTCTGCACGTCGACATGTTCGCCGGCCTGCCCGGCAAGTTGCTGCTGGCGTTCATGGGCCTGTTGTTCGTCATCGCGATAATCTCGGGGACGGTGCTGTACCTGCCGTTCATGCGCCGCCTGAACTTCGGCACCGTGCGTCAGGACAAATCCACCCGCGTGCGCTGGCTCGACCTGCACAACCTGATCGGCGTGGTAACGCTGACCTGGGCCTTGGTGGTGGGCGTCACCGGAGTCATCAGCGCCTGCGCCGACCTGCTGATCGCCGCCTGGCGCAACGAAGCCCTGAGCGCGATGATCGAACCCTATCGCGACGCGCCAACGCTGACCCAATTGGCCCCCGCCAGCCAACTGCTCGACATCGCCAAGCGTGCCACGCCGGAGATGACACCGGACTTCATCGCCTTCCCCGGCACCCGTTTCTCCAGCGAGCACCACTACGCGGTGTTCATGAAAGGCAGCACCCACCTGACCTCGCACCTGCTGACCCCGGTGCTGATCGACGCCAGCACCCTCAACGTCACCGCCATCGCTGAACGGCCTTGGTACATGGACGCCATGGGCATGTCGCAACCCCTGCATTTTGGCGACTACGGCGGCATGCCGATGAAGATCCTCTGGGCGGCACTGGATGTGCTGACCATCATTGTTCTCGGCAGTGGCCTGTACCTGTGGATCGTGCGGCGCAAGGCGGCGAAACCGCTGCCGATAAAAGCGCAGGCCCCGGCATGAGACCGCGCCAGTCGAACTTCTGGAAAGTCTTCACCACCCCACTGGTAATCGCCCTCCTCAGCGCCGCCGGGCTGTTTTCAGCGCTGCTGGGCGACGGCATTTGGGATGGCCTGAGTTGGTTGGGCCTGGGCGTGCCAGCGATGCTGGGGCTGCGCGGATTGTTGCGGCGCAGGTGATCTGTGGGAGCTGGCTTGCCAGCGAAGCGGACACCAAGGTCCACCTGGCCCACCATCGCCCCTACAATGTTGATCGCGATCGAACGCCCCCTCGCCAGCCAACCCGCAACTGTTTACCCTACCCCTCTGCTCCCCGATGACCGCCGAGGAATGCCATGTCCACGCCCAGCATGACCCTGTTCCACAACCCCGCCTCGCCCTTCGTGCGCAAAGTGATGGTGCTGTTGCACGAGACCGGGCAGACCGACCGCGTCGCGCTGCAGCTCAGCCAACTGAGCCCGGTCAGCCCCGACCCGGTATTGAACCAGGACAACCCGCTGGGCAAGATCCCGGCGCTGCGCCTGGCCGACGGCAACGTGCTGTACGACAGCCGTGTGATCCTCGACTACCTCGACCAGCAACACGTCGGCAATCCGCTGATCCCCGCCGAAGGCACAGCCCGCTGGCGGCGTCTGACCCTGGCGGCACTGGCCGACGGGATCATGGATGCGGCGGTAATGGTGCGCTACGAATTGGCCCTGCGCGCCCCGGAAAAACACTGGCCGGAATGGCTCGACGCCCAGCGCGAAAAAATCCGCCGCGCCCTCGCGGTGCTCGAAGCCGACGCCATCGCCGAACTGACCTGCCACTTTGACGTCGCCGCCATCAGCGTCGCCTGCGCCCTGGGCTACCTCGACCTGCGCCACCCCGACCTGCACTGGCGCGACGCCCAACCGCAACTGGCGGCTTGGTATTTCGAAGTCAGCCAGCGCCCGTCGATGCTGGCGACGGTACCGAAGGTGTAACTCTCCGGTCGCAGCGCGACGTGTCGGGCAACGGCACGCCGCGCTGCGCCACCAACCATCCACTGATGTGCAGCAGCAATCGCGCTACCTGCACCCGCTCCTCACGCAAGCCCAGCGACCGGCTCATGCCGCCACCTGCGTCTTGCTCGTTTTACCTACCCCATACCAATCCAGCCGACGGGTCAGCACCATGAATACGCCGAGCAACCCGAACAGCAACAACGAACCCATCAACAGCGCGTAATCCTCGGCACTCAGCAGCCCATACAACAGCCCGTACAACGCCGCCAATCCCGCCGAAAAACCCAGGCCATGGGTCACGCTGCGCAGTACGTGGCAGACGTAAAAGCCGATCAGCGACACGCAGGCACTGGCCGACAACAGGTAAGCCAGAGCGAAACCCAAGTGCTCGGACAGCGACAACAACAGCAGGTAGAAGAACGCCAGCGCCACGCCGACCAAAGCGTATTGCACCGAGTGCACCGCCAGGTTTTTCAGCACTTCGAAGAGGAAGAAGCCGGCAAAGGTCAGGACGATAAACAGCAGCGCGTATTTGATCGCCCGGTCGCTCTTGAGGTACTGGTCCACCGGGTCGATAAAGCTCACGCCAAAACTGCGGCCCTTGAATGCTTCACAGCGGGCGAAGGCCACGCAATTATCCAGCGCCTCTTGCAGGTTGGTAGAGAAAAACGAGGTCTGCCATTGCGCATTAAAACCCTCGGCGGTGATTTCGCGCTGGGCCGGCAAGTAGTTGCCGATAAAGCTCGGATGCGGCCAGTTGGCGGCCAACTTTACCTGGCTGGTTTTGCCCACCGGAGTCACCTGCAATTGCCCGGTGCCCTGCAGCCGCAGGTCGAAGGCAAACGGCAATTCTGTGACCTTGCTCGCATCCAGCGCCGGCAACGTGACGTGTACCCCTTCCCCCAGCCAACCCACCTGACTGCCCGGCACGAAGTCCAGACGCTGGGTCCCGAGTTCAAGCTGCAAGGCATTTTCGATGCCACGAATATCGCTGATGCCAACCGCCAGATAGGGCTGCTCGAATTGGTAATCGGCAAAATCCTGCTTGATCCCCAAGCGCTCCGGCAGCATGAAATGCCCACTGATGCGGTTCTCGGCATGGAACAGCCGCGCCTCATAAATGCCCCGGGCGCGCAGTTCGGTGCTGACGTTGCCATTGAGTTCGAAGCGCTCCGGCAGAAAGTACAGCCGCCCGGTTTCCTCGCTCGACTCCTGATAGCGCTCGTTGGTTTTTCCGTTGAGTTTCCAGATACGCACGGTCTTGCGATACGGCACCACCAGCAACGGCCCGCTCAGTTGCTGGCTGTAGCTGGAGCTGCGGGCGATGTCGTCGAGCACGCCATCGCGCAGTTGCTGCCGGTCGCTGATCACCCCGCCGATCATCAACAGCGGGATCAGCAACAACAGAATCAATAGGGCAATGGCCCCGAGTTTTATAGCCAGGCTGCGGTTCATGTGGGCTCTCCCTGTTCGAATGAGGGAGAGTCTGGGCGGTCTGTGTGGAGGCTTTATGCAGACAGTGTGCAGAGTCTGTGGAGAAGCCTCAGGCCGGCAGGCGCAGCGTCACTTCGACGCCGCCTGCGACGTTGCCGATCTGCAAGCTACCGCCGTGCAGTTGCAGCACCTCCTCGACAAAATTCAGCCCCAGGCCGGTGCTTTTGCGTCCACTGTCCGGGCGCGGCAGCGAGTAGAAGCGTTCGCTCAAGCGCGCCAGGGCGTAGTCGGGAATCGGCTCGGCCTGATTGAACAGACTGAACTCGATCTGCGCGCCCTGCCGCTGCGCACTGAGGCGCAACACACCATGGGGTGGGCTGAAATCCAGGGCGTTTTCCAGCAGATTGCCCAGCGCCTGGCGCAGCAGAAAGGCTTCGCCCAGCAAGTTGAGGTCGGGGGCAATCTGCCGCTCGATGCGCAATTGTTTACGCTCGATGCGCGCATGTTGAGTGTCGAGCAACTCATCCACCAGGGCCGCCAGCGGCACCGTCACTCGCTCTTCCAGACCCTGACGTTGCTCGACCTGGGCGAGGTTCAGCAGGCGTTCGATCAGCTGCTGCATGCGCGCGCTTTCGCTGTCGATATTGCTGACGAAACGCTGGCGCTGGGTAGCCGGCATTTCGTCCTGCAGCAATTCGGCAGCACCGCGAATCGCTGCCAGCGGGCTTTTCAATTCGTGGGTCAGGGTGTGCACGTAGCGCTCGACGTACGCCTTGCCTTCCAGCTGAGTGCGCATGTGCTCCACCGCCGTCGCCAGTTGCTCCAACTCGCCGCCGCGATAATGCGGCAGCTCGGCGCGACGGCCCTCACTGACCGCCTGGGCGTAGGCGGTCAAGCGACGTAATGCCCGGCTCAGCCACCAGGACAACAGCGCGCCGAACAACAAACCTAGGCCAATCAACCCAGCACCGTAGCCCAGCAAGCGCCGCTCGGTGCGGTCGACATAGGGCTGCAACGAGCTGTTGGGTTTGGCCACGGTGACGACACCAATGATCTGCCCGTTGTCGCGAATCGGCGCACCGACGTGCATCACCGAGGAAGCCGGGTCATCAGGATCGCTGCGGGTCGAGCGCGCGCCGTATTCGCCACGCAAGGTCAGGTACACATCATTCCAGCGCGAGTAATCCTGGCCCACGGCCGCTGCGCTGGAATCCAGCACCACGATGCCCTGGGCGTCAGTGACGTAGATCCGATGGTTAACCTGGTTTTTCGCCAGGCCCCAGATACTCGCCGCCGGCTGGCGCTCGCCGTAAGCCTTGAGCAGTTCCGGCCAGCGATTCTGGTTAAGGGTGCCGGTCTTGAAATCGTCCCGCAGGATTTCCGCCATCAGGTTGGCGGTGTCCACCAGGGTTTCCTCGGTGGACTGGCGCACGCCGGGGCGGATTTCTTCCATCACCGTGTTCAGCACGAAGTAACCGGTGAGGCCAACGAACAGCAGGTAGACCAGAAAAATCCGGATCGCCAGGGGCATCAGCTGTGGCTCGGACTGTGGCTGTAGCCGAGGCCGCGATGGGTCTGGATCGGCTCCGCAGTGGCCGCCACCAACCGAAGCTTGGCGCGCACGCTCTTGATGTGACTGTCGATGCTGCGTTCATACCCGGCATCGCGGGCGACCCCCAGCGCATCGAGCAATTGCTCGCGGCTGAACACCCGTTCGGGTTGCTCGAGCAAGCACTGCAACAGGCGAAATTCGTGACGGGTCAGGTTCAGCGACTGGCCGCGATAGGTGATCAGCACCCGGTCGCTGTCGATAACGAACAAAGCACTGCTGGACTCGATCCCCGCACGCGGCACCATGCGCTTGAGAATCGCCCGCACCCGCGCCGCGACTTCCCGTGGGCTGAAGGGCTTGACCACGTAATCGTCGGCACCGATTTCCAGGCCCACCACCCGGTCGATCTCGGCATCGCGGGCACTCAGGAACAGCACCGGCACTTCACTGAAGCGGCGCAACTGGCGGCAGGTTTCAAAACCGCTGATGTCCGGCAGGCCGATGTCGAGGATGATCAAATCAGCCGGTGTCTCCCGCTGCAGGTCAAGCGCCGCCAAGCCCAGGCTGACCCAGGTGGTGGTAAAGCCTTCGCCCTGCAAAGCGAAAATCAGGGTGTCGGCAATCGCTGCTTCGTCTTCGACAATCAGGATATGAGGCATGGCATCCGGGCCCGGTGGTGAGGTGGGCGAACGGTGCCCCAGGTGGCAGGTGGCGTCAATCGGACAAATCTCAAATGGTGGCTCGGTCTGTAATACCTAGCAGTTCTGATAGTAGGCAAAGGCTGATAAAGCGCCGATGCTGGACACCTTGCGGACTTTCCCAGCGCAGAGCGTTGCCATGCCCAATTCAGCGAAAACACCACTGTGCCGCTATCAGTACGACTCCCTGGATCGCCAGAGCGGCTGCACGATAGCTCAGCAACCGGCCCTCCAGCGCTTTCTGTGCAAGGACCACCTGGCCACTGAAATCCAGGGAGCTGCACGGTGGAGTCTCTTGCAGCACGACGACCAATTGCTGGCCCAGCACACTCATCTCGGCGAACACTCGACCACCACTTTGCTCGCCACCGATCAACAACGCTCGGTGCTCCATGCCCTCGACACCGCACGACTCCATCCCCTCGCCTACACACCCTACGGTCATCATCCTGCGCATAGCGGTTTGTTGAGTTTGCTCGGGTTCAACGGCGAACGGCCCGACCCGATGACCGGGCATTATCATTTGGGCAATGGCTATCGGCAGTTCAATCCGGTGTTGATGCGGTTTAACAGCCCGGATGGTTGGAGTCCGTTTGGGGGGGGAGGGTTGAATGCGTATGGGTATTGCGAGGGTGAACCGATAAATCGAGCTGATCCCACAGGACACAGCGTTGTAAGAAGCATATTCAAAGGAATTAAAAATCTTAGCGGAGTGAGAAAGCCAGGAAAATTCCATCAACAGAATATTAAGCGTATTTTAGACGGCGCGCAGCTGAACTACAAAAATGAAACGCTCGTAACGGGGCTGACCGCCGACGTTCTAAATCCGATTAACCTGGCAAAACTCTCCGACAGTAAAATAATCAAATACACTGGAACAATTAACGCGGACAGCAGCCCAATCTACGACTTCATCAAGCAAAACTTCGACAGCGTAAGCCCCCCATTATCCAACCAGCTACGCGAGCTAACATCAAACCACAAAATATTAACTCATAGCCAAATAATGCCCGTAGCAAAGCATCGGCACGCCATAGATCTAGCCAAAGCAGTTAACTTCAATAGAGATGTTAAATATGCGCAAAGCCTTCTCTCTAACGGGCCGATTAATCCAGCAATTCCTATATCTGCACCGAAAAAAATTAATAGTTCTAAAACAATTCGCCACTATTAAACTTTTGAGCTGAAAAAACACCCATCAACAATCCGGCTTATCCGCCGTAAACCGCCGAGCCGGATTCACCGCCGCACCAAACTCACGCAGCGCCTTGGCGCCAATCAACAGCGGGTAGTTGAAGCTGCTGCGGTCGGTGAGATTAACCTCGACCGTGCGCTTGACATCGCCCAGGCACAGTTCCAGATCGACCACCGGACGTTTGCTCGGTGCGGCCACGTCTTCGTCCTCGTCTTCTTCGGAGCGAGTCTTGATCTTGCTGATTCGCGCGATCTTATGTTCGTAGACCTTGTTGCTCGCATCTTTGGTGGCCAGGCGGAAGCGCACCCAATCCTCGCCATCGCGGGTGAAGGTTTCGATGTCCTTGGCTGACAGCGAGGCGGTCAGGGCGCCGGTGTCCATCTTGGCCTTAAGCACCTCGCCGCCGATTTCCGGCAACTTGATGTATTCGTAGCGGCCATACAGGGTCGGCTCGGCGGCCATCACCGGGAGGGCCAGGAGGGATAACAGTGCGAGAACGGATTTCACGTGGTGGATTCCCTGAAAGTAGGACAGCGGGATTTTAGACCGTCTGAAATGGATTGGTTCGTTCTTTGGATGGCATCACCCCAACATACCCCCGCCCCTGTGAAACATTCGTCAGCCCGCTGATTTGGCCTAATCGCCGAAGCTGCTTATCATGCCCCGTCCACCCGCTTGCAAGAGTTCCCTATGCGCCGCCTGCTCACCGGCTGTTTCGTCACCCTCCTGCTGTTGCTCAACACCCTGGTCCTGATTGGCCCGCTGTTACTGTTTGCCCTACTCAAACTGGTCCTGCCCGGGCGTGGCCGCGATGTCGCCAGCGGCGCGGTGATGTGGATCGCCGAAACCTGGGCGGAAATCGACAAGCTGATTTTCGCCCTGTGCATCCCCACCCAATGGGACATCCGTGGCGGCGAAGGCCTGCAGGTCGACACCTCATACCTGGTGGTCAGCAACCACCAGTCATGGGTCGACATTCCGGCGCTGATCCAGACCCTCAACCGGCGCACGCCGTTCTTCAAGTTCTTCCTGAAAAAGGAACTGATCTGGGTGCCGTTCCTCGGCCTCGCCTGGTGGGCGCTGGATTACCCGTTCATGAAGCGCTACAGCAAGGCCTTCCTGCAAAAGCACCCGCACTTGCAAGGCAAGGACCTGGAAATCACCAAAGCTGCCTGCGAACTGTTCAAGCGCCAGCCGGTGACCGTGGTCAACTACCTCGAAGGCACCCGCTTTACCCTGGCTAAACGCGACCAGCAGCAGTCGCCGTTCAAGCATTTGCTCAAACCCAAGGCCGGTGGCGTGGCGTTTGTGTTGGCGGCGATGGGTGAACAACTGGACGCCATGCTCGACGTCACCGTGGTCTATCCACAGGCGAAGATTCCGGGGTTTTGGGATTTGATCAGCGGCGCGGTGCCACGGGTGATCATCGACATCAAGACCCGTGAGCTGGACCCGGCGCTGTGGCAGGGCAACTACGAAAACGATCCGGCATTTCGCCAGCGCCTCCAGAACTGGGTCAACCAGCTCTGGAGCGAGAAAGACGCACGCATCGACGCCTTGCGCGCCGAGCGTGACTGAGGCGAATTACACGCCCCAGATGCTGCCCAGGCTGGTCAACAGGTTGCCGGCGACGCCTTGGTTACCCAGGTATTGCAGGAGGATCGGGGCAAACTGACCGACCATGCCGCTGTCCATGCCCAGGGCGCTGAAAGCGGTGTTCAGGTCATTGGTATCCTTGACGTTGCCCAGAGCATTTTCCAGGCCGGCGGCCTTGCCCGACGATCCGAGCATACCGGCCAGCGCGCCAAGATTGCCGGCACCACCGGAGAGCTTGTCGATGCCTGGTACGCTCTTCGCCAATTCGGCGTAGTCATTGGCGCTCAACTTGTTTTTTGCCAGGCCGAGCATCGCGCTGGTGCCACCGATGGCTTGTTCCGGCTTGACGTTCAGCGCAGTCAGGGCGCCCAACAGTTCGGCGGTCTGCGGCGTCGGTGCAGCGGCTGCCGCCTTGTCGCCACCTTGCATACCGGCGACCGCGCCCGCCACGTCGTTGAGGCTGAAGCCGGCAAACACCGGGCCGGCCGCCACGGTCATCAGCGAAGCCAGAACAAAACCGCGTGCAATTTTCATCAAAAACTCCTGAACCTGAAAATGCCCTGGAACGGGCGCAAAGCTGGCATTTTGACTCAAAAACAGCGGGGATTGTTCCGCAATTGACGTAGGATTTCTGCCGGGTGGTCATTGGAGGCAGATGTCCGCTTCTCTGTGGGAGCGAGCCTGCTCGCGAAAAACGATAACCCGGTCATCCTGAATGCACGCGGCGGCCTCAGGTTCTTCGCGAGCAGGCTCGCTCCTACAGAGTTCAGCGTTTGTCTGACAGGTTTTGGCGCCGCTGCTTATTGTTGCTGGCTGCAAGGGCGCCTATAGTCCCGCCGTCGCCCACATGGCGACTCGGGTTTGGCGACTCGGAAAAACAACGGAGAAGGCTCCATGCACTTTTGCAATGGACCCATACCGGAGAATTTATCCATGCATCGCTACCAACCCACCACCAGCATCGACTGCACCCCCGCCGCCCTGCTGATCGATACCCAGGCGCCCCTCGACGTCCTCCACGAAAACGCCGCCCAGCGCATCCGCACCGTCACCCAATGGCTGGAACACCTCGCCGCGGACCCGCATCGCAGCAACGATACGATCGTCCCCCGCGACTTCGCCCAATTGCTGGCCGTGACCCTGCGCGACGGCTGTGACCTGCTCAACGTTATCGGCCGCCGCTTGCAAGCCAGCCCCTCGCAGTAAAGTCGCAAAACGCAAAAAGGGTGACTTGAAGTCACCCTTTTCGGTTACGCCTGAGCGTTACGCCGCACTAAACATCTTATGCGGATCAATCACAAACTTCTTCGGCACGCCGGCATCGAACTCGCCATACCCCTCAGGCGCCTGATCCAGGCTGATCACCTGCACACCCACCA